>NZ_QUCY01000020.1:283-36315 GCF_003474385.1 Eggerthella sp. AM16-19 | reverse complement strand
CCCGAATCGCCGCGGTCGCCCTTCTCCCCCTGGGGCCCTTGGATGCCCTGCGGGCCGCGCTCTCCCTGCGTGCCCTTCACGCCCTGCGGGCCAGTGGCCCCAGTGGCACCCTTCGCGCCCGTGGCTCCCGCTGGGCCTTGCGGGCCTTGCGGGCCTTGCGGCCCCGTGGCTCCTGCGGCGCCCTTCGGGCCTTGCGGCCCCGCTGCTCCCGCCGCGCCCGTGGCGCCGGCCGGGCCTTGCGGGCCGATGGGGCCCTGCTCGCCCTTGACGCCCGTCGCGCCGCTCATGTCGGCGATGAGCGTGTAGCCATCTGCTCCCTTCACGTAAAGCTCGGCGTTGTGCGGGTCCTCCACGTCGGAGCCGATGACGGCGAAGCCGCCGGCCTTCACGCCGTCGGCCGCCCATCCCGCCCGCATGGCCTCGTAGCTGGCGTAGACCTTAGAGATGGAGAAGCCCTCGCCCGTGTCCCCCTTGGGGCCTTGGATGCCCTGCAATCCCTGCGGGCCGCGCGGCCCCGTCTCGCCCTGGACGCCCTGGGGGCCTTGCTTTCCCTGGACGCCCTGCGGGCCCTGCTCGCCGGCGTCGCCCTTGGGTCCTTGCGCGCCCGTCGCGCCCTTGGGGCCTTGCGGGCCGATCTCGCCCTGCGGGCCGGCGTCGCCTTGCGGGCCTTGCAACCCCTGCGGCCCGCGCTCGCCCGCGGCGCCGGTCTCGCCCTTGGGGCCTTGGATGCCCGTCGCGCCGCGCGGGATGCCCAGCGACAGCGTCTTCCTCAGGCCCTCGCCGGAAAGCGACGCGGTGGCCTTCGCGCCCTCCGCGAGCGTGGATACCTCGCCCATCGCGATGCCGGCCTGCGCCCAGGTCTGCAAGGAGTCCGAGGCGTCGGCCGCGGCCCTTTCGGCCTTGGCCTCCACCGCCGCCAAAGCCTCGGAGTCGACCTCTGCGGAGAAGGTGTAGTTAGCGAGCTTCAGGCCCTTGCCGGCCAGGTACGCGTGCCCGCCGCCGCCTTCGGCGGTCCCGCTGCTCGTCGTCTTCGTCGTGGTCTCGCTGCCGACCTCGTATGAGTACGTGGCCACGCCGCGCTCGACCTTGACGACCTTCTTGGCCACCGTGGCCGCGACCATGCGCCCGTGCGCGTTGTCGCGGGCCGAGATCACGTCGCCGACGTCCACGTCTATGTCGTCGTGGACGTCGACCTCGATGCTGCCGCGCGTCTGGTACTCCTTGAGCTTCTTGCGGCCGTCCTCCTCCAGCTTGGCCTCGTCGGCGTTGCTGTAGTCGTACAGCGCCGCTATCTCGTCGACCCCGAAAAGCGTCTGCTTGTGGGAGACGTTGCCGGCGGCGTCGGCGAAGAAGTGGACGACCGCGCGGTCCTCGAGCTCGCCCGTGCCGGCGCAGACCAGGTGGTTGACGCAGCGGTGCACGCTCGTGAGCGTGAAGTCCAGCAGGTCGGAGTCCACCTTGTCCGCGTAGTCCACCGCGGGCGGCAGCGAAAGCTCGACCTTGCTCCCCTTGCGCCGCATCGCCAGCTTGCGGCCGTTGGCCTTGGCCAGGGCCTTGAGGCCGCTGTACGCGTCGCAGAAGCGGTCGAAGGTGTAGCTGACCGCCGCATCATCGGAAGCGGCCGAGAAGACGGCCGACAGGCCCATGCGGGCGATGAGCGATGAGAGCACGTCGCCGGCCTTGCCGCTCACGGACAGGTAGCCGCTGCCGGAGTTCGGCAGCAGCCGCTTGCCGGCCAGGACGCCGTGCCAGGTGCGCCCCTTGCACGTGACGGTGCCCGACGCCTCGCGGCCCGCGTCGTAGCCCACCTCGTCCACGATCCCGCCGTATTCCGTGCCGTCGACGAACACGTGCTGGCCGGCTTCCGGCGCGAGGTTCGGGGCGCAGGCCAGCTCGAAGGAGTTCTCGTCGCTGCCGAACGCCAGGTCGAGCTCGAAGTCCTGCAGCTCCCGGACGTTGCCGAGCTTGGAGTCGTAGACGACTACGACCATGGCGGCTCCCCCTCCTCCTCGTACCATGTGAGGTCGAACCCGAACGAGCGGTCCCACTCGACCTCGTGGGTGCCGGGCCGCACCGGCTGGAAGACGTACTCGCCGCCGCCCAGCCCGTCCCCTCGCCGCGCCTTGGGAAACGCGTCCGTGACAGAGCCGTCGGGCCCGACGACGGTCACCGAGCGCGGCGTGGCCAGCGGGTCGACGACCATGTATCCGCCGTCGGGGACGGTCACGTCGACGCGGAACCAGTTTCCATCGATGCGAATTGCCGGGTTGACGCACGGCCCGTAGACGGTGAACCGAAGCGGAGCCGCGCCCCACCCCGCTATGTCGACGTATCTCCTTGTAGACGGAACGCCGAGGTCGTACGGCAGGTCGTACGGCAGGTCCAGAAATTCGCCGTCTCCCGCCGTCGCGGTGAGCAGCTCGAACGGGACCGTGTGGCCCTTGCGCCACACGCCGTCGAGCAGCACCACGGTCAGCTCGGCGGAGTGGTACCCGCCGAACACGGCCCCGACCTCGCTCTTGACGATGTAGCACCGCTGCTCCCAGCCGTCCGCGTCGAGCCTGCCCGGCGTGCCGTCGCGCATGTCGCGGTCGGCAAGGCGTCGCAGGCGGTCGGCTTCGGCGGCGTCCGCGAACGCGACCGAGAGCGAGCATTCGCGGGCGGGGCGGGAGACGCCGGCGAGCGAGCGATACCCGATCGAGTACGCCCACGCCCGGCCCCTGATCCCCGCCGCCGTGCCCGCGAATGTGGCCGGGCCGTCGAGCGACACGCTCTCGCCGCCGCTGATGTATCTCAGGCTATGCATACGCCACCGCCTTGCGGACCTTGCGGCCGAAGTCCCTCTCGCCCATCACCGGCGTGTAACCGGCGATGATGGCCGGAAGCGCCTCGATGACCATGCGGGCGGCCTCCATCGACATGTCCTGGTTGTTCACGGCCACCTGCTTCGCGATCACGTCGGCAAACGGGCGGCTGTACCGCTCGTTGGTCAGCGGCACGATGGCCTCCGCGCCCGCCTCGCCCACGATATCGAGCGGCATGGCCTTGGTTGCGATGGCCCCGCCGGCGTGCATGCGCACCCCTCCGGCCGCGTTCAGGCGGATGCCGCCGGCAGCGTGCCCGGAGTTGTTGGTTATCCTGTTCGTCACGACGTCGATGGTCTTTGACGCCAGGTTGCGAATGGCGCTCCCGAGGTCCCAGATGGACGACGCCGCAGACGAATAGTTGCCGTTGGCGTTTACGTCGACGGTCTTGCCGTCGAGCCTTCCGATGGCCCCGGATGTGTCGGACACGCCGCCTGCGGCCTTGCCGTCCACGGCGTTGCCGGAGACGATGGCGTGCGAGTCCTTGCTGACCAGCACCGTGCCGTTCCACGTCCACACCTGCCCGGTGGCGTCGACGACGCTCGTTCCGTCAACAGCGGCGGTCCCGCTCTTGTCCACGAGGGCCGTCCCGTTCCAGGTGTATATGTTGCCCTGGGCGTCTACCAGCTTCGCATCGTCGACGCTGATGTTTCCTTCCTTGTCCACCAAAGGAGTGCTGTTCCAGAGCGATATGGCCGACACCATCTGGCCCATGTTCCCATCGCATGCCTCTGCGAACCGTGCGAGGTTGTCGCTGCCGACGGCGCGAAGCTGCTCGCTCGTCACGCCTGCGTCCGCGAGCGCGTTAGCGAAGTCGTTGACGTTGATTCCGGCGCCGCCGAGCACGTCTGCCGCGCCGGACATGCCGCCGATGGCGTCGGCTATCTCGCCCGCCGCCTTGACGGTCGACGCCTTGGCTCCGTCCATCTCGATGCCCCACTCTTGCAGCTTGCCGATGATGGACGTAGCCGAGCCGTCGTACGCCCTGGCAAGCTCCTCCATGTCGTGCTTGCTCAGCTCCGCAAGGCCGGACTGCGTGACGCCCAAATCCTCTAGCGACTGCTTGAGGGCGGGCATGCCGCCGTTTTCCTTAAGGCACGCATCCATGATGGCCCTCGTGCCGCCGTCGAGCGAGTTTGCCCACTTGTCGTAAGCCGTGGCGGCGTCGGAGGCTGAACGCTGCGCATCGCCGAGCCCGTTTTCGAGCATGTTCACGGCGTCGTTGGCGCTGTTCATCGAATTAGAGGCTTTATCGAGTTCGTCGTTCGCCGCGTTTAGCTCATTCTTCGCCTCCTTCACGGCGGCGGTTCCGGCAACGGTTCCGGCGTTCGCCGCGCTGGCGCATTTGTTGTAAGTCTCCTGCGCCTTCGACTGCCTATCGACCGCCTGGACATAGGCCTGCGCCGCCTCTGCCTGCGCCGCATACGCCTCGCCGAGCTGGTCGCTCATGGCGGTCATCTGTATCTCGCGCTTCTTGGCATCGACGAGGTCGTTGACCGAATCCTTGAGGTTGACAACCTCGCCGTTCGCGTTCGTGTAGCTCCCCGCCATCGCGTCGGTCATCGTGATTGACGTGCCGAACTGCTGGTTCACCTGGTCGAGCGCCCATTGCAGCTTGCCCTGCGCCTGGGTGGACAGGTCCGTTTTCCCTGCATACTGGTCGATGATGGATTGCGCAGTGTTGAGCTGGGCTATCTGCTCCTGTGCCTTGGCGTTCGTCTCGTTCATCGAGTCTGTATGGCGGGCAACGCTCGCTATCAGCTCGTCGACGGACTTCTTGGAACCATCGGACGCCTGGCCCACCCCTTCGAGCCTTGCCGTGTAATCCGAAAGCCCGACCGTGGCGCTCGCCGCAGCCGAAAGCCCGTCGGTGGCCTTCGAGAGGTTGTCGGTCTTGGTTTTCCAATCTGAGTACTTCGCCGCTACGATACCCGCCGCCGCAGCTAGGCCGGTAATCGCGAGCGTCGGCAGCGACCCGCTCATAAGGGCACTGGCCTTCGCCACCGCGCCCGACGCGCTGGTGAACGCCTTTATGGACGCGTTGATGCCATTTATCCCCGAGATTGCCGAGCCTGCCGCGCCGGAGATGCCGGCCGCCCCGGCCTTGACCGCGATGAAAGCGGTTGCGCCGGCGGCGAGCTGCGGGGCCATGTCCTTCGCGGCGGACGCAACGCCCTTGATGGTCGGCATCGCCGCCGACAGGACGGCGTTGGCCTCGTTGAACGCGCCGTTGATGCCGCCCTTGAGGTCGTTGAACGCCCCGGCTATCGTGTCCTTGCCGATGGTGTCGAGCATGGACGCGATGCCGCGCGTGACGGCGTTGGAGCAGTTGGCCATGGCGGTGGACACGCCGCCGGCGGCGGTCTCCGCCTGCTCCTGGAAGCTGGCGAAGCCGTCCCCGCCTTCGTTGTCGAGCCGGATCATGGCATCGAGGAGGTCGTCCATCGACAGGATGGCCTCGTTCTTGCCTCCGCCCAATGCGGCGTACAGGTCGTTGGCGTTGGCCGTCGGACCGAGCATGGCCTTGGCAAGCTGGTCCATCTGGCCGGGCATGGCGGAGGTGAGCGAGCGCCAGTCCTCCATCTCGGGCTTGCCCTTGGAGAGGATTTGGCGGAACTGCTCCATGGCGGCATTGGTGAGCTGCGTGGAAGCGCCTGCGGCCACCAGCATGTCGTTGAGCGCCAGGCCCGCGTCTGTAGCCTTGCCAAGGTCCCCCGTGGTGGTCACGAGGCCCTGCACAAGGCTCACCATCGAGTCGAGCGTCGTGGGCAGCCCCTGTAGGCGGTCGCTCATCTTGCCGATAGACGACTGAGCCTCCTGAGCGCTGTACCCAAGCGCCGTCATGACGGTTGGGTAGTTGTTGAGCGTGTCGAATCGGCTGATGGCCGAATCGACGTGGCTTGAGACGGCAGACATGGCCTTGTTGATGATGGCCGACGCCGCGCCAACGGCGGCCCCTGCCTTGATGGTGCCGCCGGAGAATCCGCCCGCGAACCTCTGGCCGCTGACCGAGCCCTTCTTCGCGGCTACGGCCTCGGCCTTGTCAAGCTCCTTTTGCACGGCCTCGGACAGGCCCCTGATTTTCGGCACGACGTTGAGGGTCGCGCTTCCCGCGCTGGCGGGCATCTACACCACCTCCTCCCATTGGGTCTCGGCTATCGTCCGTTTGACGCTTGCGTACCTTTGAGCCGCCTGCCTGCGCGCCACGGCGTCACTCGGGCGCATGACGCGGTATGGCTCGTCCTTGACGCCTGCGCGGCGGTACGCTATCTCCCACAGGGTGTCCTGCAAGTCGGCCACCGCCTCGCGCTCCGGCGTCCACGACAGGTCGGGCCGGAGCGCCGATACGTACCGCGAGCCTGCGGGCAGGCCTGCTATGAGGTCGACGGCCTCAGCCGCGTCCACGTCGTCGAACGAGACGCCGTAGTAGCGGCGGAAATCGCACCGCAGCTCGGCGGTGCGGCCGTCGGACAGGCGCGCAAGCGTCAGCAGTTTTTTAGTTCGTCGCTGGTGACGATGCGCACGAACGCGAGCGCGAGCGCGGCGGAGTCGACGGTGCCGTCCTCGTCGGTCACCGCGTCCACCAGCTCGCCCATCTGCTCGCCGAGCATCACGCCGAGAGTTCGGTACACGTCCTCGTCCGTGCGGTTGACGTTTGCCAGCACGTCGACCACGCGTTTGTCCGAGAGCGCCTTCATGGGCACCTCGAACTGCATGCCGAGCGCGGTCACCGTGGCGGTGCGATCGCGTTTGGCATTGATGAGGGCCGCCTTCTGAGCCGCCGTCTTTGCGGGCCGCATCTCAATGCCCAGGACGCGTCCGTACTCGTCCAGCTCATCGGCGCTCATGCGCGCCATGGCTTCCTTGTTCATTCGGCCACCTACTCCGTAGCGGGCTTTGCGCGGTACACGGTGATGGGCGCGGAGCCGTCGGAGGGCTCGTTGACCGTGAAGGTCATGCCGTACACGAGCAGGCTGCCGCGCTGGTGCGGCACGTCGTCGAAGTCGGTCACGACGGCCTTCTTGATGACGGTGCGGCGCAGGAAGCCGCAGGATTCCAGCTCGTCGAACACGAGCGGGACGGCCTTGCCCTTGTACGCCTTGACGTCGATTTGCGACACGGAGCCGTCCGTGCCCGCCTTGACCGCGTCCGCGCCGTAGCGCAGCTTCGCGACGGTTGGGCGGTTGATCTCGACGAACTCGACCTTGACCGTGTTGGTCTCGGAGTCGATGGAGGTCAGGACCACGGAGCCGTGCCAGCCCTTGTGGTCGGTGGACGACACGCTGCGGCCGAGCGTGAAGCCGTTCTCGGACACCTCGCCAAGGCTCTCGAAGCCGGTGGCGGCGTCCATCTTCGAGGCCGCCGTGGTCGGCAGCGTCGGGCTGTCGGCGAAAGAGGTCCACGCGCAGCCGCCGTCTACTGGCGTGCCGGTGGTGACGAGGTTGGAATCGATGGCCTTCAAGTCTGCCATGCTGTCTCCTATCTGGTTGTTATCTGGGTTCGTGGGTCGTGAACGTGTAGCTCAGGTACCAGCGCGGGGAGTCGTCGTCCGGGTCGGGAGAGGAGCGCATGACGTCCATGCGCTTGACCTCGTAGCCGTCCGCGAACGTCAGCGCGTCAATGGCCTGCGCCACCGCCTCGGCGATGGCGCAGGCGCGGGCCTCGGTCTGCGCGAAGCAGAACACGCCCACGCCGGGGCCGTCCTGAAGCTCGCTCACCTGCCCGCCGCCCTCCCTGCGCACGACAACCAGCTCGCGCGGCCGCTCGGCGGGCACGCTCACGCGCACCTGCACCGGGTCCAGGGCCGCCGCGAGCCGACGCCGCAGGTCGGCTTGGACGTTTAGCATTCGGTTGTCTCCTTTAGTGGGAGAGGGATTGAAGCGTCTCGTGCTTGGCGTTGTCGTATCTGCCCAGCTCGGAGTTGGTGTGCACGGCCCCTACTGCGGTGTGGTCGAGCACGTCGACGTGGACCGCGTAAGGGGGCCGGTTGAACTGCTTGGGGGCGAAGGTGCCGCCGTTGTGGCCCTTTATCTTTGTTTTGGAGAGGTGGGTCTTGGCTATCTTGTTGGCGATGGAGCAGATGCGATCGGCCTCGGCCTTGAGCGCCGCCTGCATCTCCGGCGATTTACAAATCTCCTCGATGCCCGCCTTGTCCATGACGAACCTACCCATCGACCCTCCCGACCTCGGCGGTCATGTCCCACAGCGTCGGGCACGGGATGGTGCGGTCCGGCGCCCCGGAAACGCGCAGCGCGGAGAACTCGTCATCCGGGTCCATCCCGCGCTCCACGAGGGCCACGCGGCACCCGCGCAACGGCGCGGCGGTGCGCGTCCACGCCTTGGGGAAGGCGATGCGGTACGAGACGGTCACGCCGTCTGGGCGCAGAAGCCCCTCGCTGGCGTCTGCCTCGTCTCCGTCGAGCGGGCGCACCAGGCACCCGGGAACGGTGACCGATTTCCACCGGTAGACCGGTTCGCCCATCTCATCCTCGCCGTCCGCGTCCCTGCGCAGGACGGCAACGCGCTCGCCTAGCATGGGCATCCCCCTGGCCACACGTACCCGATGCGCTGAGCCTTGCCCAGGCTCTTGAGAAGCGCCTTGTAGGTCGACGTGTCGAAGTACGCCGAGCCGGAGGGGTTGGCGAAGGTCGCGGAGCCCTGGAACCCGTTGGCGGTGAAGCTGCCCTGCTTGGCCCCCACCATCTCGCCCAGCCCCTCGATGGTCGGGGGGACCAGGCATTTTCGCGCCGCGTCCGTGACCAGCAGGCGGCAAAGCGCCTGCTGGTCGGACGTGAGCCTGCGCGATTCGGCGATACCGGCTTGCGCGCGCAGCTTGGCCGATTGCTGCATCAGCACGGCCTCGACGCGCGCGCCGTCCGTGGCCTCGTCGCCGGTATCCGTGCGGTACTCGGCCACGGTCGCGTACGCCGCCATTACTTCGCCGACACCGTGCCCTTGACGATGTAGTCCATGACCTCGGGGAACATCGTGCAGCCGGTGAGCACGTTGGTCTCGACGGAGACGCGGTCGTATGCGGGGCCGTGGGCAACGCCGATGAGGCCGTTTGCATCGGTGGCGTACTCAAGGCCGGCCTGGGACAGCGCGCCGAAGTCCAGGCCGAAGATGTGGATGTTCTCGACCGGGGTGGCGTAAAGCCCGCCCTTGTCGACCTTGTTGGTCAGGAAGACGTTCTCCACGCCCAGGAAGTTCTGAAGGTAGGTCATGCCGAACACGTTCTGCACGGTGATGGGGGCGTTGCCGAGGTACTCGGCGGCGTCCTGGCGGTTGACGAAGTGGATGATGCGGCCCGCCTCGTCGCCGTTGCCCTCCACGGAGTCGCCAAGGGCGGCGTCGGTCATGGCGAGCGCGGCCTGCAGGCCCTTGCCGGTCGCGGCGCCGGTGCCTTTCTTCAGGAACGTGAAGAAGTCGGACACGATGCCGCCGCGGGCCAGGGACAGCATCTTCTGGTCGGTCTTGAGCACAGCGTTGACGTAGCCGGACTTCTGGATAGCCGCCGCGGTGGTCATCTTGCGGTACGGGACGCCCTTGATCTCGTCGACCGGCACCCACTCCGCGTTGAACTTGGACAGCGCCACCTCGTCGCCCTCGATGTAGGACGAGCCGGAGCTGGAGCCGAGCGTGACCGCGGTCGCGGCGGTGCCGTTCTCCTTGCTCGCGTCGGTCTTGTCGTTGTTGAGCTTGCCGGTCACCTTGAGCATCTTGAGCACGGTGCCGGCGGTCATGGTCTCGGTGCCGAAGATGCCGAGGATCTCGGCCAGGCGGTCGAAGTCGTGCTGGAAGTTGGCGATGAACTCCTGGTCCATCGCGGCGTTGATTGCCGTGGAATCGGTGGTGTTGGCGAGTGCTGCCATGGTCGCTCCTTAGTAAAGGTCGATGTGCTGCGCGCGTGCGTTGATGCGCGCAACCGGGTCTTTGATCTGCTCGATGGATTCGCGGCTGACCGGCGCATGGTTCGCGCCAGCCCCCTTGTCGGCCGGGTAGGACGGGGCCTGGGCCTTGGCGTACTCGGCGATGGCGTTGGCGGATGCCGTCATGGCCTCCTCGTCATCGCCCTGGAGCAGCGAAGCGGGAACGCCGGTTGCCTGGGCCACCTTGTAACGGGCGCGGTCGCGCTCGGCGGCGTCGCGCTGCTCGGCGGCTTCGGCTCGAATCTCGTCTAGCTGCTGTTGCAGCGATTCGACGGTCGGCGCTGCCTGCTCCTGCGCGTCCCACATGTCTGCCTTGTCCTTGTTCGCCTTAGCCAACTTCTCCCATTTGCGCGCCTGGGCCTTCCAGTCGGTGCCTTGCGGCTCCGGCGGGCCGGTCTGCGCCGGGTCGCCTGCGGGCTTCGGCTCGGCCTGCGCCGGGTCGGCCTGCTGCTGCGCGATTGCGGGGTTCGGTTCGGTCATCTGCGTCTCCTTCCGCGCCCGTGCGGGCTTGGTTTTGGGCCGTGCGGCCCGGTTTCGGGTATGAAAAAAGCCGCCCCGTGCGGGTGCGGCTTGATTCCGTTGATGCAGCGGGCTACTCGCCCGCGCGTCTTGTGTCCATCTGCGCCGTGATGCGGTTGCGCATGTAATGGTCGTAGGCTCCCTTGCCCTTGACCTTCCATCGCCCCCGCTCGTCGTCGCTCATGGCGGCCCACTCCTTGCGGGCGTCGTCCTCGATGGCCTTTCTGGCCTTGAAGTACTCGCGCTCGTATCTGCCGTGGTCGTAGCCTTCGAGCAGCGGGTCGCCGTCGAAGTCCACGACGGGTCGGCACCTGCAATTGGGGTGCCGAGACTTGTTCGCCGTGGCCTCGCTCACGTAAACGAACCCGTTCGATGCGAGCATGGCGCACCACCCGCACGCTCCCGAGTGCGGCACGAGCGCCCATCTCGGGCGGGCCGGGTCGTGCCTGGCGTTTTGCAGCAGCGTATCGTCCGCCTGCTCCATGACGCGCTGGACGGACTTTCCGCCGAGCTTTTCGACGGCCTTGGCAAGGTCGCGGCCAGTGTAGGCGTCAGACACGTCCCACCTGAGCGCCCATGCGGGCGCGGTGCCGGAAACCTCCGGCACGAACGCCGAGGCGACGCCGGACGCCTCGCGCTGGTGGGCGTAGAAGTCGACGGCGATGGCGGCGGCGAACGAGCCGTAGCGGGCCACCAGCGCCATATACGCTGTGGTCAACGCGGATTCGACCTCGGACGGCGGTATGCCTGACAGCTTGGCCTCAAGCTGCGCCACGGCGGCTTGGAGCATGTCCGCGTTGGTATCTATGGCTTTGGCGTACTGCTCGAACAGCTCGCGGGAAATCATTCATCGGCCCCCTCGTTCTTCTTCATCGCCGGGATGCCGGTGCTCCCGCCTTCGAGCGCGTCGGCGATGCGGGCCATTGTGGTGATAGCGGCGTTGGCCTGCTTCTCGGCCATGAGGCGGTCGATCTTGGCCTGCGAAAGCCCGACGCCCTCGTAGTACACGCGCGTCCCCACGATTGACTGGTCCGCAGCCCCGAGCTTGGTCCATGCGTCCGCTCGCGCGGAGATGGTCGGCATAGAGGGGTCCTTCCATGCGGCCTGCACCTCGCGGCGCTCCTCGTCCAGCCCGTCGATTGTCGTGCCGTTCGAAACGGCCATCATCATGCGGGCCACCTCCGCCATGACCTCGCCGTTGTCTGCGTTCATGTCCTCCACCGCCAGGATTAGCGGGTCGTTCGCCGCGCCGAGCGCGTCCGACGAGGTATAGGTGTTCGATTGCACGCCGAGCTGCGCGATCGGGACGTTGGTCGCGCCGCTGAAACGCTGGGCATCGTTCTCGAACACGCGCGTGAAGTTGTCCGCGGAACCCGGGCTGAACTGCCCGACCGTGGGCAGCTCGCCGTTCTCGTCGCGGCTGATCGCGAGCAGCGCGCCGAGATACGCCTTGGCCTTCTTGCGGTCGTTCGGCACCGGGGCGACGACGTTACCCTCGGCGTCGACGAAGTTGCCGTCCTCGTCCTCGGTGCATCCCTCCGGCGGGTCGGCGAACATCGAATCCGCAGCGCCGAGCACGTATCGCTGGGGGTATGTGAAGAACTCCGCGCCTACCTCCATGCGCAGAACGTCGCGCATGGCCTTGTCCACGATGCCGATGACCTCCGGCGTGATGAGCGAATGCCCGAGCGGGCGGTCGAGGTCTGGGTCGTTGACGATGACCTCCATGAGCGGGCGGCCCATGGGGTTTGGCTCCTCGACGCACGTCCACCGCTGGTCGTCCCCGCGCTCAAGGGTCAGCACCGCGTCGGAGAAATGCGCGGTATACCGCTTGGCGACCCCGCGCTCGTCAACCTCGTTGAGAACCACGCCGCACGACGCGCGGCGCTCGTCTTTGTCCCACAGGCACGTGAACTGATGGGCGCTGTACGCGCGCACAACGGCGGCGGGCTGGCCTGGGCCGCCGCGCATGACGGTCAGGGCCGCCACCCCATGGGTGAGCGCGGATTTGCATGCCTGCTTGTACAAGGAGCGCATGCGGTTCGCCCGGACAAGGGCGTCCAGCTCGTCGTCCGTGCGGCCCTTGAACACGAAGCCGTCGAACGAGCTGCGCACGGCGCGTGCGTCGACGGCCTTCTTGCACCAGCCGACCACGCAGTTGACGTTCAGCAGGTTCTCCGGGATGGAGATGCCCAGGTCCTTGAGCACCGCCTTCATGTTGCAGTACGCCGTCAGCTTGCGGTTTCTCGCGCTGACCGCATACCAGGTGTCGAACAGGTCATCGATGCGGGCGCGGTACCGCTCCGGTATCGACTCGCCCCACGGGCGCGGCAGCGTCGCGTTGGAATACTTCTGCTTTTGAGCCGTCACTGGATGTGCTGCCTCCTCTTGGGGTTGCGTCTGGTCTTCTTGATTGCCCACAGGGCCAGCGCGCACGCTTCGAGCGGCGCGGAGTCCTGCTTGTCAGTGGAGCCGAAGCCCCACCCGCCCTTTGCCCCGATGGGGCGGCGCGGGCAGGCTGCTGCCGCAGCGTCAAGCTCCGGCTGGCTGGTATGCTTGGCTCGCCCACATGTGAGGGCATCGAGCATGCCAGCCGATGCCTCTATGACGTTACCGGTGCTCGGACGCAGGACGTATCCTCTCGGGGCCTTGAGGTCGGCGGCGTGCCCGGCGAAGGTGTCCGCCGCGCCCGTGCCGTCCACGGCAACGCAGTTGGCGGTGCCCTTGCGCGCCGTGACCCACTCGGCAAGGGCGCGTATGCCCTTGTCGGTCGTGCCTGTCTTGACCAGCTCGAACGCGAACCCGCCCTTGCCGTCCGACTTGCAGCCCGCGAGCGCGTAGCGCGAGCCGTCCGGCGTGAACTTGAGACCGAACGCTGTCTTGCGCGGGTACAGGGAGCCGATTGCCGAAATCGCGGATTCGTCCCATACCTGAGCGGAGATGGCGCGTTTGACTCCCGCCTCCTTGCTCCACCAGCCAAGGCGCTCGTGCGCGAATCCGAGCAGGGAGCCGCCGGCGAACTCCGACGCCGTGTAGTCCTCGTCGAGCACGTATCCCATTGAGGGGTTGGAGGCGTACACGGCGTCCAGCACATCGTCGAACATCGCATCATCGGCTGGAAGCTTGAGCGTCGACCAGGAGAACCAGCTGGTGTTGCGCGAATCGCCGTCGAGCGCGGCCCGCCTGGCGCGCGCGAACACGGTGCCGGGGCATGCCTCGTTCGGCGGTGTGCCGGTGTACACCGTCTGGCGCTCGCCGGTCGACGACGCCGACAACGTGTAGCTGATGGCGTCGTACTGCTCGTCGGTCAGCTCCTGCGCCTCGTCGTAGACGACCAGCTGGATATCGTCGAAGCCTCGGGCGCTGCCGTTGGTTCTGGCGATGAACTCGATGGAGCCGCCGTTGGTGAGGTAGATCGCCTCCTCGCCGTTTGTTCGGCGAATCTGGCGGACCAGGGCCTTGAGCTCTGGGTGCTCGTCGTCTGTGAAGTACCGGACCAGGCGGTTGAAAGACTTCTTGGCCGTCTTGACGCGGTGCGCGGTGTGCAGGATGTGCCACCCGCACGCGGCCAGGCGGTACAGCTCGTAGACCTCAAGGATGGCGTTCTTGCCGTTCTGGCGCGGCACGTCGAGGCCGCACACCACGAACGACGGCTTGCCCGTGTACCGGCACGAGCACCAGTCGCCGAGCACCGAACGCTGCCACGGGAACGGGTCAATCCCCAAATCCTCGCCAAGCGCTATCGCGTCATCGGCCTCCGAATATTCGACCTGCCCCTGCTGGACGTGCCTACGCGGTTCTTGACTGCCTCTTCGCACGGTTTCCCGAGACGACGGACAGGACGGTTGCGGTTGCTCGCTTGCCATCGTCTGCCTCCTCGTGCGTGTCGCAGATGCCCAGCTGCTTGTTCAGCTGCCGAATCTCCGCCGATGCGGTTTTCAGGGTGCTGATTTGCGGGAACGCCTTGAGGTCCCCCATGTCGTTGGTGTAGGCCGTCTGGTTGCCGAAGTCGTCGAGCTCCGTCTGCGCCTGGTCCACGATCTTGTACCACTGGCACAGAAGCCCGAGCGTCGGCGCATCGGACTGGGAGAACGAGCGGCCATGCGTCAGCTCGTCCCATTTCGCCGACTTGAACGCATCTGATTCGATGCCGGGCGGCTTCTTGATCGGCATGGCAGCTCCTTTCGGGCATCAAAAAAGCCGCCCGAAGGCGGCTTTGGCAAAATCGCCGGATTTGAACCGGCTCCTCCTCAATCAAGGCGTGCTCCCCGACTAACACCATCATTTGCCGCCTCTATTGTCCCACAGCCTCCGAACCCGCTCAACCATGGCCTTCTCTTCAGACGTAAGGCGAGCGGCCCCTTTCTTCGAATCGCTCTCGTTGTGGAAGTACCCATGGTGCGTGTGCTTTCCGGGAAACGAAGGCCTATGGGGATGGTCCAAATCTATCTGCTTGGTTCGCTTGTTCTCCGTATCGAAGTAGATGATCGATTTGATTTCATCACCCTCGACGCGAGCATACACGCGGCCTCTTGTCATCGTCTCCATAAGCGCCTCGGAATCTCTCGCGTTCTTGGTGACGAACTTGATGTTCCCGGACGACAGCACGGAGTGATACTGCGAACCGTACGGATTGCCGTCCTTGCTCGTGCCGCTCGATGCTCCGCGCCCGCCCATCTACAACGCCTTCCCTGTCCGCCAATCGATTCCGCGCCTCGTCAGAACGCGCCGCGCTGCCTGAACCGCTGGGTTCTCAGACCGGCCCTGCGCAATCTTCAGGCGCTTCTCCATCCCGGTCGGCGGGCGCACCTTGCCTGAATCCACGAGCGCCTTGTATTCAGCCCTGGCCGTCTCGCGTTTCTTCTCGTATTCGGCGCGGACGTGCGCGGCTTCCTTTTGGCGGCGCTCCGTCTGCCGCTGCGTCTCGCCGTGCGGAATCCTCATCTTGTCGTCCATGTAGCCGCTCAATGGGCTTGACACGCCCTTTCGCCCCAGATACTCCTCAAGGCTCATAACAGTGACGCGCAAGGAGCTTGCGGAACTCGAACCTCTACCGCCCATGGAATCCACCTGCCTTGTATTCGACGACCTCGCAGCCGCCGAAGTCGAACCCTATGTTCTTGCCGTACAGCAGCACGCGCGACGGTTCCAGGCGCTTTATTGCTTCCCTCATGCCGTCGAACCACACCGCCTGCGCCTCCTTGTCGCGCGCCACGCCGACGGTCGACGTCGCCACGGTCGAGTGCTTGGGAATGCCGTCGAAGCAGAACGCATAGCTGGACGGCTGCGCCCACGACAGCGTGGGGACAACGACCAGGCCGTTTCGCGCCCAGTAGCTCCCCAGCGCCGCGCTCCTGTAGCGGTTCCACCGCTGCATCGCGTCGGGCATGTCCATGTACAGCGAGAAGTCCGGCGTCAGAACGCAGTCGTAGCCGCTCAGGCAGCGAAGGTACTTCTCCGGCTGCGTCCAGACGCGCTCGAACTGGTAATCGTCGATGAAGAAGTGGCACCCCTTGCCGCGCTTGTCGGCGCCTGGCGTTGACTTGGCGTAATTGAAGCCTTGCAGCTCGTCGGGCGCGGCGTCGCAGGGCGGGATGGCCGGGAAGCCGTCCTCCCCGCAATCGGCGCGGCTCACGATATCGAGGTTGTAAGCGCGGTCCGTCTTGAGCCGCTCCGCGCCGTAAGGTAGGTGCTTCGACTTGAAATCAAGCCCGAAGCGGCTCATGTCGAAGTCCTTGAGGCTTCGCACCTCCTCGCGGAGCATGCTCTTGTTGTACGTGGCTATGTCGCCGGTCTTGTTGTCGGCGATGCGGAACGCCTTGATCTGCTCCGGCGTGAGGTCGTCGCAGAACTCGATCTTCGAGTCGGGTATCTCGCCCCACCCGAGCAGCTTGCACGCCTCGACCCGGGTATGCCCGAAGACGATGACGGGGTTCTCTCGCGATTCGAGGCCGATGGTCCCGCGCAGCCCGAACTCCCGTATGGATTCGGCCACTTTCGGCACCGCCTTGGCGTTGTTCCGGGCGTTTTTTGGGTAGGGGGTTATGTCGCTGATGCGCATCTCTCGCCGCTTTCGCTGTTTTCCCTGCTCAGATATAAAATTGTTAACCGGGGGTATTTTGGCCCTGGTGCCCCGGGGTGGTCAACCCGGGGTAACAAAAAGACCCCCCTGGGGTGCTTCGCGGTCACCAGGCCGTGGTCGTCTCGGTCTCGTGCGTGCGGGGGGCCGCGAAACCTCGTCTCTCAAGCTCCTTCGCGGCGGCCACGAACTCTTTCGGACTTCTCGGCGCTTCGGTCGCGATCGCAGCCGCCGCGACGGCATGGGCGTACTCGGCCGAGCGGTTGCTCCTCCAGTTGTTGCAGCATCGATGAGCGGGGGCGAGGTTGTCCATGTCGTACGGCGAGCCGCCGAAGCTGACGGGCTTAAGCTCGTCGCACTCGAACGACTCGGGGTTTCCCGGCGGAAGCGAATAGTCTATCGGCATTCCGCATATATGGCAGGGCCTGGCCATGGCCCGCAGGCGCAGCAGCGACCGGTTGCGCCTGCTGCCGTTAGCGCGCCTTGCGTTCCCGCTGCCCATCGTCTCGCTCCCTAGTGCGCCCGAGCATGGCGTCGATGCGCCTCATGCGCTCCCTCTCGTCGGCCTCGCAGGTCTGGCACACTCCCTTGTCCAGCTGCCGCAGCTTGCCGCACATCAGGCAATAGCCCAGCCGCATACGCTCCCCCTGTCCTTGGCCACGGCCACGGCATGGAGCATGGCGTGGGCTATCTCGGTATCGCGGCGCGAGGCTATGCGCCCCAGGTCGAGCAACGTCATGGCGCGCCCCTTTTCGGTTGTTGTTCGGAAATGGCGGAAGGCCGGGGATTCGAACCCCGGGGACCTCGCGGTCCTCCTGTTTTCGAGACAGGCGCACTCGTCCGCTATGCGAGCCTTCCGCGTCGTCTGGCGGATGGGGCGGGATTCGAACCCGCGGTGCCTTTGCGGCACGCCCGCTTAGCAAGCGGGAGCACTCGTCCGCTGTGCGACCCATCCGCGTCTGCAGGGCATGAAAAAGGCCGCTGCGGATGCCCGCGGCGGCCTGCGCCCATGAAAACTGCCTTATCAAAATAGCACGGTTAGGGTGCTCAAAAGTGCTCACATTTACTCGGGAAGGGCGTTGGGCATCTCGCGGCGCCACTCCTCCGGCATCACGTAGTACAGCGACACCGTGCCGCGCTCGACCATCCTGCGCGCCGTGGCCTTGCTCACGAACAGCTGCCTGCCGACCTCCGCGTAGGTCATGCCCTCGACCTTGTGCAGCCACACGGCCCACCTGTCGTCGTTGCCGCGGCACAATCCCCTGGCGTGCGCGGTGTCGGCATCGCATCTGCCGTGCTCGTCGATTAGGCGCTCGCGCATCTGCACGAGCCTGATCACGCCGTCGGGCAGCTTGTCGCGGGAAGGGCCGGAGCCGGCGCCCTTGGAGTAGTCCACGCCCATGAGCGCGAGGCTCTGCTCGTGCTCTGCGACCTCCGCCTCCATGTCGGCCACGGCGCGGCGCAGGCTGCGGATGTAGTGCGTGTACAGACCGACCGTGTACGCCATGACCTCGTAATCGTGATGCAAACCCCGAACCCCTTCCCGGTGACCGACTTATACCGGAATGCTATCACACCGCCCGGCGGCCTTCTCGCCCTGGGCCGATGAGCGCCGTCCGGCAATCCCTCTCCCCCCTGCATCCTGTACATTTACTTCTTATACCGGAGCGGCGTCCCAAACAGGCAAGAGTTTCAAGCCGCGACCTGCGCGAAGGCGCTCGGCCCGGCGACGTGGAGAACCGGCCCCTCTGTCAGCCCATTGTCAGCCATCGCGAACCGGTTCAGGGCATAGAAAAGCCGCCGCGGATACCCGCGACGGCCTGGGTTCGTGCAGCCTTCGCCGCCTGTGCAGCGGAGGCGACTCTATTGCTCGGCATCTTCGTCTTGCTTCGCTTGCTTTCCCCTGCCGGACAGAACGGGCCGGAACAGCTGGCCGATGATCGTAGTGAACGGCAACACGAGGAACGCCCCGGACATCGCGGCGTTCCCCGTCATGATGCCGACCACGACTGATGCCGCTATCGAAGCCAGGATCACGAAAGCAGACAACCCCTGGCCTACGACTGCTTGCCGTATCTCCGCCTCGACTAGCCTATCCTGCCGCTTCGACTCGTCGTCGAACACGGCGCGCGTCTGCCTGTCCGCCCAGTCGAGTATCATGCGCTGCGCATCTGAGCTATAGGCGTTGAACGACTTGGGGGGAGGCAGCATGCCCGCCCATTGCTGGGTCACGGACATCTGGCTTATGGCCGCGGCAACGTCCTTGTCTAGTTTCTCTTTGCCACCGCTTCCCGCATCCGCGAGTTCGCTATCTGGCGATAGAACAACGCCGCTTCCATCTTTTTCTTCGATTCCTTGCGGATGGCCCTCAGATTCTTGCTGTTGTCCAGACCCGGTACCATCATCAAATTCATCGTGTTCATCTTGCACGACCTTCTCCTCCTTGACGTTGCCAACATGATGATAACCCAATATGCGTAGCCATCTATTACAAGGTTTGCCATTCGTCAACAATTATTTTTCTAAACAACATAATCACCTTGCGTCAACCATAATTCGAAGCGAGGGGATCGCAACCGTGCTGAGCTCAGCCAGGCCATGCCGGGCCGGACGGCGCGCGCAGCGACCGCACCGCCGCCTCGAAGCTCGCCGCCGCCCCGGCATCGCGCCCGTCGAGGTAGTGCGCGTAGACCTTGGCGGTGACGCTCGGGTCGGCATGCCCCAGCCGCTCGCTGATGGTCACGAGGTCCACGCCGGACGCTATGAGCCAGCTCGCGTGCGTGTGCCGCAGGCTGTGGAAGGTCGCCCGCCTGTCCAGGCCCAGCATGTCGCGCGTCCGGGCGAACTCGGCGGACAGGTCGCTCGGGCGCATCCACTGCGAACCTGGCGATGCGAGCGGCGCCCACTGGCCGCATCCGAGCTCACGGATGCGGAAGCCCACGTAGTCGGCTATCACGGCCATGTCGGCATGCGTCCCCGCCACCGCTCGGCGGCTCTTGGACGTCTTGGGCTTGTCCTTGCGCCACGGCGGGCGCCCCGGCACCGACGCCACCGTGCCCGACACGAGCACGCGGCACCGCGCCTGCTCGACGTCGCGGGGCCGCAGGGCGCACACCTCGCCGACGCGCAGGCCGAAGTGAAGGGCCATCCAGAACGACCAGGCCCGGCGGTACGCCCACGCGTCGGCCTCGCCCGACATCTGCCGCGCGATCCACTCGGAGAGCGTCCGAAGGTCGGCCTCGCCGAGCGCCACCGCCTCGGGGTGCTCGGGCGCCGGCTTGTCGGCGTCGAGCACGGGGTTGGCCGCAACGATGCCCTTGCGGCGCATCCAGGCGTACGCGCCTGCCAGGTACTGGCGCACGCAGCGCACGGTTGTGCTGGACAGCGGCGCGCCGCCCTTGCCGCCGGACGCGAGAAGCGCCACGAGCGCCTCGTCCACGTCCATCGGCGTGAGCGCGTCCGCCCTCCTGGCCGCGAGCCCGCCGAGGTAGCGGCGCCGGTAGAGCGCGTAGTTGCGCACGCTGTGCGGGCTCGCGCCCATCGCCTCAACCTCGCGGTTGTACGCGAGGAGCAGATCGCCCAGCAGCATGCTCGACACGCGCCCGCCGGCGGTGATCTGCTCCGCCCACTCGTCGGCCATGGCCTGCGCCTGCTCCCGCGTCTCGGCGTCGGGGAAGCTCTTGTACGGCTTGGCCACCCGCCCGCTCGGCAGCTTGCCCAGGTACGGGCGGGCGTACCAGACGCCGCGCCCGTCCCGCTTGACCTCGACGCGCATCACGCGCACCAGCGGATGCAGTGCCCGCGGTAGACCGCCAGCCCATCGCGCAGGGCACGGCCGAGCGAGTTGTTGTTGACGCCGACGGCGCGGGCCGCGGCGGCTATCGACTCGTACTCGACCTCGTCGACGATGCACCTCTTATGCCCATGCGCCTTCCACTTCCAATCCTTCTTCGCGCGGGCCCGCACCGCCTTGCCGCGCGCCGCGAGCTGCTTCGAGCGCGGAACCGGCTTCTCCTCGCACGGCTCGCCCGTGAGCGGGTCGAAGTACCGCACGCGCACGGGGCCGGAGCCGGGCGATGCCGGCTCGCAGCCCCATTGCCCGCCGAACACGCCGGCGTCGTCATTAAAAATCGCGCTTGTCTCCAACATCAGCGACCACCCACCTTTCCTCGAACTCCCGCATGGCGTCCTTGGTGCCGGCCTTCACGGCCTGGGCCAGCGCGCTCAACATGTCGCTCACGCGGATGCTGTACGCGCTCATGCCGAACGCCGCCATGTCGAGCCGGTCATACATCTCGAATGCGGCGGTGATGGCATCGCATGCGGATCGCAGCTGCTTGGCCCATCCGCCGTCCAGCGCGTCGATGCCGCCCGCCACGTACGCCGCGCCGACGGCGTCGAGCCCGTCGCACCGCACGAACTCCGAGACGGCATCGCGCTCGGCGGCCTCTATCTCGTCCGCGACGGAGAGAACGGCGCTAAAATCCATACGCATCCTCCTCTGGGTGTTTCGCACCTTTTTCGCAGTGGTTTCGCACCTCGCCGTTCTTGTTCGCTTCTTCGACGGCCTTCTCGAAACTCTCGGGGTCGGTCAGATCACGGACGCGTTTGACGTATGAAGTCATTCCTTGCCGCCTTTCTTAGAGTTGCGCCAGACGCGCAGGCAGTTAACCAGTGTCGGATTCGCCTTGATTGCGAACTCGAAGTTGACGGCATCGGCATCTATGGTTACCGCTTCGGCCCTGATGCCCATATCGCCAAAAAAAGCACGAACGTCGTCAATAAGGACTGGAACCATTCCGTCGGAATCCCGCTTTACCTCAATTGAGGCAAAGCGTCCCCCTCTATAGATTCCACGACCAACGACAATTGGGTCGGGCGCCTCAATTCCGCATCGACTCATATAGCGCCGAAGCCACGTGGCGTGTATCACGTCCCTTACGGCAATCGGAACGCCGCTTTGAGCGGAAAGCTCAAGCAGCCGTGTCGTTTTCCCCGATCCGCGAGTGCCGACGATGCAAATCATTCCTTTTCAACCCTTCTGTTCCAGTCCTTAATCGCTTCCGCTTTCGTCTTCCCGATTTCGCCCTGTGCATCGCACGCTTTGCATGCGCAAATCCACCCAAAACCAGATTCGAAGTGATAGGTGCTTCCGCTATACGCCCATGCTTTGCCGCCGCAGAATGGGCAAGGTTTGATCTTCATTCCTCGACCTCCCCATAAAAAACTTCCCTCGTAGCGCGCCATGACTCGGCGCTATCCGTCACCATCTGAAGTAAGAGCGCGGCAGTCGAGAGTTTCCTGAAGCTTTGCCACTTGTCGCTCAAGTCATACGCGATGCGCAGCCTGCCTGCGGCATCCGGGCAAATCACCTTGCAATGTCTCGGAAGCTGCCGCTTTTCGTACAGCGCATCGGCGAGGCTTCTCGGGCAAACCATCCAATTTTCGTCGCCCTCGAACGTGAGCCCATGGCCGCTCTTAAAATCGTCCATGCACGACTTAACCTCTACGAAGCAGAACGTGCCGCGTTCAACACTTGCGTTCGCATACCCGCTTCCGATGCCATATGCGATGAAATCGACCCTGTGTCTCTCGTCGACCCATACCTCGCTCGACACGAGCAAGAACTCTTTCCTCAGCTTCTTGAGCACCTTTTCGGAAAGCTCGGCGGTTATCTCTGCGCGGTTGTTCATTCATCCACCACCTCCGCTCCGCATTCCGGGTTTTCTTCGTTGCTAGCCATCGAAACGCCCCCTCTCCTCGTTGCGCATCCGGCACTCCTCCATGTACGGCGCGAAGTCGGAGACGCCAAACGCCGCGACAAGGTTGCACGTGGCTTGGATCACGTCGGCGCATTCGTAAAGAAGCTCGTAATCGTCGAACGCCTGCCATGCGCCGAACACCTCGGCGGCTTCTTCGAGCACCTTGAGCGCCTGCGCCTTGTCCGGCTTCGCGCCGGGAAAGGTCGCGACCTCGCCGATGTTGACGCGCGCTAGCCCGGCATGGTCATCGCGGACTCGGTCGTTCCACATATCTCGCGATGCATCTTCAGTCGGCGCAATGCATCCTCTAGCCTTGCAGCGCATGCAGACGACCGCATGCTTCCCGCTCTCGAAACGAACGTTCTCGCTCCCGCAAAACGGACATGGCTCCAGCTTTCCGCTCATGGCTTCCTCCTTGATTCTGTTGTCGGTTTCGAAAATGGCCGGGGGCGCGTTCGCGCAATGGCCTAGGTTGGTCGGCCGCAACGCCCCCGATGTTGCGTGGGTCTTACGCGGGCGGCTCGCTTGCCGTCACCGCCCGCTGCCCTGTTCGCAGGTCCGGCCCCTCCGCCATCCTGCATGCCCGCGTCCAGGCTCCCGGCGCACGCCTCACTTAGAGTCCGCGTACGCTGCTATGCTCTGCCTTTCCCTTGCGCTGTCGCGCGGGGCTACGCCGTCGCGTGATATTGCATTTCAAAGCCGTCGCCCGGCAAATCTCGGAGGAGCTTTGCCTTCGCCTTGCCACGCTTCGCTATGCCTTCGCCATGCCTTGCTTCGCTTTGCCTTCGCCTTGCGGCGCACCTCAAAGCCAAACCTTCGCTGCCCGTATCGGTCCATCGCCGTTGCATGCCGCGGCTTTGCTTCGCCGTCGCGTCGCGTCGCTTTGCTCCGCAGTGCCGTGGCCGTTCCTGGCTCCTCATGGCCGAGCTACCCAATGCCGCTGCGTATCGGTTCGTTGCCGGTCCTTCGCGGGGCCGTTCGTTTCCTTGCTGCTCCTTTGCCAATCGCTTCACAGCGTTGCTCTTCCTTCGCCGATCTAGGCTCAGCCGTGCATTTCCATCGCGTCGCCGGGCAAAGCAAATCTCTTCCTTCGCAGCTCTCGGCTTAGCCGGGCTTCTCCGTCGCCGGGCTGCGCGACGCCATGCTCTTCTCTTCCGTCGCCTACCTGAGCAAATCAAAGCGCTTCCTCTGCAACGCCCTTCACCTCAGCGCCATCGCGATGCTCGGCCAAGCCACGCAAATCCTTTGCCGCCCACATCGTCGCGGTGCCGTCGCATCGCGCTCAATGCCGCGCTACGCTATTCCGTCGCGCTACGTCGCAACGCTCCGCTAAGCCGTCGCTACTCCGGCTCGGAGCCGTCGGTCCACTCGAAGCGTCCCTTGCCGCTGTTGCGCCACTGGCCGATGCCGCGGAACTGGCCGTAGTCGAGCCATTCCTGCACGAGCGGCCAGTCCGACTTGTTCATGACCACCAGCGTGAAGCGTATCTTCGTGCCGGCGGGCACGGTCTCGGAGCGAGCCAGGGCCACGCGCGCCCCCTGCGGGGTGTCGGCCCTCAGCGGGCGCTCGCAGATGCCGACCTCGCCGCCGTCGGGCAGCTGGAACGGGACCGAGCGCTCCTTGATGAAGATCGTGCCGTCGATGACCTTCTTGTAGGCCTTGCACTTGCTCGACAGCGTGCCCGGCACGCGGCGAAGCGCGCCGCACGCGTCCTTCATGAAGCCCTTCAGCTGGTAATCCCAGATGACGGGCTCTCCGTCGTCGTTGCGCGGGAACACGGTGGTCCCCTTCTCGGTCACCTCGTCGGCGCCCACCGCCTCCACCTCGTCGGCGACGCTCGCGGCGTCCGGCGCCTTGGATGCGATGAACTCGCTGTAGATCTCCTTGGTGTTCGGCGATGAGCCGAGCACCTCTTCCGTGAACGTGATCTCGATTGCTACGGTTGCCATGTCTCTCCTTGTTCGTCATCGGGCCCGGGAGCCTCCGCGGCCCCGCGCCCCTTCGTCGTGTCCCATGTGCACTCGCCGACCTCGCGGCAGTTGGTCCACACCGGCCTGCCGGCCCATGCGCACTCGGTTTTGGTGCCGTATCGGTCCGTCTCGTGCGAGCAGCAGCCAGGCTCCGGCGCGGAGAAGAGCCCGAGCTGGCCTGGAAGCTCGGACCTCACGGCCGCGCCCCTCCCTGGACGGGAGGCAGCAGCACCGTGACGTAGCGGCCGTGGATGCCCGCGGCGCTGTCCTGAAGCGTCGGCGGCATGTACACCACCCAGGCGTCGGCCGCCCACGCCGCGAGGCGCAGGTCCTCGGCGCTCATGCCGCGCCCGCCTCGGCGAATCCGGGCGCGGGCGATCCCGTCAGCTCCGGCTCGCACCCGGGGCACGCCATCGTGCCGTTCGGGGCCTTGAGCATATGCCGCCTGCACTTGCGGCAGCGGCTCCCGGTCCTCTCCCAGCCAGGCCCAGCCTGGCCCGCGCCTTCTGCGCGCTGCGCGGCGCATGCCGCAGCTGCGCGGTGCGCAGAAGCGCTCGCTGATAGCTTTGCTTCTTCAGGAAGCAAAGCTTCAGCTTCGCTTTGCTTTGCTTTAAAGGGGTCCGATAAACCACTTTCGGAACCGGTTTCTAAAGTGGTTTCCGAAGTGGTTTCCGAAACGTTTTCGCTAGCTTTCCTCGCAGGTTTCCGCGAGGTTTTGGAAGCGGTTTTGTTGCCCCTTCCGCCCTTGGGCGTCTCCATGTCGCGCTGGATGAGCGGGACGATGGTGTCGGCCACGAGGCCCTCCATGTCGTCGAACTCGGGCGGCTCGTCCTCGAACGCCGCCTCGAGAATCTTCAGCGCGAGCTCGGCGCGCGCTGAGCGGTCCTTGATCCTTCTCAGCGGCATGTAAAAGTTCTCCCAGAACTGGAAGCGCCGCATCTCGTCGGCCATCACTGCCTCCTCTGCGCGGGCATCTCGTAGCGGCGGAAGCTGCGGTTCGCGGTGGGCTGCTCGGCGATGTACTGCATGACCCGCTCGGCCACGCTCGGCACGCAGTCGAACGTCACGACGTAGTGCCTGGGCGGCTCGGGCGGATCGACCACGCCCTCGCGCTCCCACATCTCCCGCAGCGCCTTTGCGCAGGACTCCTGCGCGGCCCGCAGCCTCTGCTCGCTCATGAAACCCGCCTATCTCTAAAACGGAATATCCTCGTCGTAGACCGAAGCGGCCGCGTCGATGGCCGGGTCCGCCGCCGGGACGGGCCGCGGCGCATAGCCGGAGCCCGCGTCGTCTCGGCGGCTGCTCATGAACTCGAGGTCGTCGACGATCACGCCGAGCTTGCTTCTGCGCTGGCCGCCGCTCTCCCAGGATCTGTAGCGCAGCTTGCCCTCCAGGGCCACCTTCGAGCCCTTGGTCAGGTACGGCTGCAGCTTCTCGCCGCGGGTGCCGAACACGGTGCAGTCCACGAAGTTCGGGCAGTCCTCCCATTCGCCGGTCTGCTGGTTCTTGCGGCGGTCGTTGACCGCCACGCCGAAGTCCAGGATGGACATGCCGCCCTGCGTGGTGCGCAGCTCCGCGTCGCGCGTCAGGTTGCCGCTGATGGCAACTCGGTTGATAGACATATCGCCCTCCTACCAGATGCAGGCGTAGACGGTCATGACGGCAACCCACGCCACGAGCATCGCGCCGAACGCCGCGTATCCCGCGTTTCCGTCTGCTATAATGCAGACGGCTTTATCTAGAGCCTTGCGCGCCCACGTTTGCAGACACGGCGCGCATTTTTTATTCCCTCGCATTCCAATCCTTTCTCGTTGCCCTTGATGCCGGTTCCGTCCCGAGAACCGGATAGGGCGCGATGATCCCTTCGGCGGCGAAGCGCCTGATGCTATGATTCGGGTGTGCCTCAAAAAAACCTCTAGCGTTAGGGGGTGGTCTTTTTGGCCGAATTTTTGAGCACGAGGCCCACGTGAACCGCTCGGGCCTTGCGGGTGGCTCCGCATCGTCTCATCATCGCGTCCTATCCGATTCTCAAGGTCGCCCGGCTATGCCGGTTCTCTACGGCCGCGCTGGCAAGCCAGCCAGCCGCTAGCGCCGCCTCATCGGCATCCGGCCCTCATCCATGCGTCGAACCAGTCGCACTTGACGAGGATTCCCCTCTGCTGCCCGTCGGGCAGGAACGACTTGAGTCTGCCTGCCCTGCGCTCGACGTCGAGCGTCGTCCGGGGGATTCCCGTCGCCTCGGCGATCTCGGCTATCGTGTAGTACGGCTTGTCGGGAAGCTTGGCCTCGACGGCCATGCGGCGAAGCCCCGTCAGCTGGCCAGCGTCCGGCCTCGACTCGGCCGTGGCGGCGCACTCGAGCAGCTTCTCGGCCGCGGCGACGAGCTCGCGCGCGATCACGACGACCTCCTCCATGCTCGCATCCATGCGTATCCCTCCTCTCTCGTTCTCGTCATCGGGCTGGCTGCCGGGGCGCAGGCGTTCTTGGCAATGTGCTACGCGTATCAAAGGGGGCATCATGGCAAACCAAAGGAGAGAACCTTCGCCATCCGTCCCGGTCGGTGTTCACGCTCCCGGCGGCAACCGGTGCCCACGCCCCAGCAGCCAACCCGATGTTTCGGCTTTTCGGCCGAGTTTACCGGCCTTTCGAACTATAGGTTTAACTATCGTCCGAAGCGAAAAAAATATCGCCAACGGTTACTCCGAAAAGCTTTGCCAGCTTTACTGCATCGTCAATCGTCACAGAGCCAGGGTCCTTCTCCATCTTGGCATACGTAGGACGAGAAATGCCCAGCTTACCGGCAACTTCGTCTTGCGAGTATCGCGCAGCTTTGCGCGCCTCGAACAACTCCATCCATTAACCTCCTTTCGTGGTGGTTCCACTATAGTCAAACATATAGTGCCTGTAAAGTATTTTTATCGTAAAATGTAATTAGTTTTTAGCAAACGGCAAAGAGAGGCGCTATGACGATAGCTGAGAACATCAGGCGCATCCGGCGATCTGCGGGGATGACGCAAGAAGAGTTCGGCAGGCTTGCTGGCGTGTCCAGTATGGCCGTATCACAATGGGAAAACGGACGCGCTGTTCCGAGAATGGGCGCCGTTGAGAAAATATCTTTGGCATTAAGGATTGCGAAAAGCGACATCATCGAAGACGGTGCCCTATCTGACGATGCGGGCTTAGCGGCAAAGGAACACGGTCGCTTCCCCAGCGGGCGATTCTCCACCAAGGGCGCGCCGATGGCGAAGGTGCCGTTGGTCGGCAACACGCACGCCGGCAAGCCGTGCCTTCCCGAGGAGCTCGACGAGTTCCCAGAGGTGCTCGTGCCGCAGTTCCTGCTCGACCGCGACCCGGGAAGCTACGGGCTCGAGGTCGACGGCGACTGCATGGACCGCATCTGCCCTCCCGGCATGGTGGCGGTCGTGCAGCCGGGCGTGCCGGCGAAAAGCGGCGACGTCGTGGTGGCCACCATCGACGGGGCCGATTCCATCATGCGCCGCATGACCGTGATCAACGGCGATTTGATTCTATCCCCCGAGTCGCACAATACCGGCCACGAGAACATGTACATAGCGGCCCAGGACGACCGCCAAGTCCACGTAGAGCACGTAGCCTACTTCCAATCAAGGGAGCCGTTTTAATGATAAGAGACACGAGCCCAGCCGAGTACCACATCGACAACCTCATCGACGAGTGCTCGTACATCCTTTCCGGCAAATGCGGGAACAAAGAGCAGCAGCGCATCGACGACCTGATGGACGAGATGAGGGGCTTTGCCTTCCAGATGCGATGCACAAACGCCGCCTGGATTCTGTCCGACAGGTCAAGAAACGGCGTCAAGGCGGCAAGAGGATGGCTGAGGGCGAACTTCGGAACGTTGACGCGGCAATCGCCCGGCACGAACGTCACCGCCAGCGCGACGAGCACCGCAACCGCAACGGCAAGTGCCACCGTCAGGATGGCCGTGAAAGCCGTGCAAGGGTCAGCGCTTTCCCAGGAAGACAAAGACGCGCTTGAGTTGGCGGTTTCGCGCATGCGGGACGCCGCCGAAGAGAAGGACGAGCAAGGCTTCGCCGACAAGCTGGCCAAAGCCCTTGAAGTCGCCAAGGGGGCAGCAGGGCTGGTTCCGGCAATCGTCGAGGCTGCAGGAAGCCTGGCAGGGCTTGTTCTAGGCGTGAGTGTACATGGCCAAGCCGTAGCGGTGGCCGAACGATTCGACCAGCTGGCCCATGAAGGGGCCGACGCACGGAGTCTGGTCGATGGTTTCAAGCCTGATGGTCGGCACGCCAAGCCAGTCCTGGCCAAGCTCGACCACGCGCACAAGGTCGCCGCGCTCGATGGAGCGAAGCGTCTCGCCAAGCAGGACGGGTTCGCCGGTGAAGGCATCGTAGATGGGAGTTTGCATGATCACCTCGATAGGCACTGATCGTATAACCAAACGGCTACATTCTACCAGCCCGCCGGGCATGGTGGCCGTGGTGCAGCCGGGCGTGGCCGCGCGCTCGGGCGACGTGGTGGTGGCCACCATCGACCGCGCCGACTCCATCATGCGCCGCATGACCGTCATCAACGGCGACCTGATCCTGTCCCCCGAAAGCCACAACCCCGACCACGAGAACATCTGCATCAACGCCACCAGCGACCACGCCGTCCACGTGGAGCACGTAGCCTACTCCCAGAGCAGGGAGCCGTTTTAGATAGGAGAAAAATGTCTGAGCCGGTCAAAGCTGAAATCATCATGTACCAGAGCGAGGGCGTAAACGTCCCTGTTCAGGTCAGGTATATGAACGAGACTTTGTGGATGCCGCAAAAAGAAATCGCCGAGTTGTTCGACAAGGACAAGTCGACAATTTCCCGGCACCTCAGGAACATCTTCGACAGCGGAGAGCTTGACGAAAACTCAGTTGTTGCAGAAATTGCAACAACTGCCTCCGACGGGAAAACCTACAAGGTTTCGTTCTATAGCTTGGACGCCGTCATAGCCGTCGGATATCGCGTTAATTCGCTGCGGGCAACGCGCTTCCGCCAGTGGGCCACGGCCACGCTGAAGGAGTACATCGTCAAAGGCTTCGTGCTCAACGACGACATGCTGAAAAACGGCGCGCCTTTCGGCAAGGACTACTTCGACGAGCTGCTCGTGCGCATCAGGGACATCCGCGCAAGCGAGCGAAGGGTGTACCAGAAGATCACCGACATCTTCCAGGAATGCACCTACGACTACGACCGCAACAGCGAGACGGCCCGCAACTTCTACGCGACGGTGCAGAACAAGCTGCACTACGCCGTGACCGGCCACACCGCCGCCGAAATCGTGCAGGGACGCTCGGACCCAGAGCAGCCGAACATGGGGCTTGCCACTTGGAAAGGCGCGCCTGACGGCCCCATACATTCCAGCGACGTGACCGTAGCGAAGAACTACCTGACGGAAAAAGAGATTCGCGAGCTGAATAGGCTCGTGACTATGTTTTTGGATGCGGCAGAGGACCGAGCGGAGCGTCATCAGCTGACGAGCATGGAAGATTGCAAGCAACTGCTTGACGGCTTTTTGGCTTTCAACGGGCGCGAAGTGCTGCAGGGGCTTGGCAACAGGAACAAGAAGACGGCGGACAAGATCGCGCTGGAACGCTTCGCCGAATACAGGAAGGTGCAGGACGCAACCTACGAGAACGATTTCGAGAAGGCTGTGAAGCGGTTGCAAGGCTAACAGGAAAGCCATGCCACGCGTCTGCCCGCCGGCCACGAGAGCATGTACATAGCGGCCCAGGACGACCGCCAGGTCCACGTAGAGCACGTGGCCTACTTTCAAAGCCAGGAAGCGTTCTAGCAGCCGAATAGCGCAGCGCGTTCATACGAAATGATGAGGTTACGCACTAGAAAGGAGACCGATGGACAGTAGGGAAATCGAGAAGAGAAGGCTGACGCTTGATGACTTGGCGCACCTCGACGAGGAAACGGGCGTCGAGTTCTGGTACGCCAGGGAAATCCAGAAGCTGCTCGGATACACCGAATGGCGCAATTTCGAGGTTGCGATCGATAGAGCAAAAGCCTCGATGAATTCCAGCGAATCCCCTGATGAATATCATTTTGTTGGCGTCAACAAAATGATAGAGATCGGAAAAGGCGGGCAACGCCGAGTTCGCGACTACATGCTCACGCGCTACGCATGCTACCTCATCGCCATGAACGGCGACCCGCGCAAGGAAGAGGTCGCGTTAGCGCAAAGCTATTTCGCCCTGCAGACCCGCAAGCAAGAGTTGATCGAGGAGCGCATGGTCGCGATCTCGCGCATCGCGGCGAGGGACGGGCTCGTCGAAGCCGAGCGGGTGTTTTCCGCGAACATGTACGAACGGGGAGTCGACGGGCAGGGCATCGCAAGGGTTCGCTCGAAGGGAGACAGGGCGCTGTTCGGCGGGCACTCAACCGCGTCCATGAAGAAACGCCTGGGAATCAAGGGGAGCACTCCTGTCGCCGACCACCTTCCGGCCGTCACCATCGCGGCGAAGCAGCTTGCCACCGAGCTCACGAACCACAACATCGAAGAGCGCGACCTGTTTGGCGAAGGCCCCATCACGTCTGAGCATGTGCAAAATAACCAGGGAGTGCGCGATCTTCTCGGAAAGCGCGGAATCAAGCCCGAAGACCTTCCGCCGGAAGAGGACGTCAAGAAGCTGCGAAGGAAAGTCGAAGGCGACAAGAAGCGGCTCCAGAAGGAAGCAAGGGGATTCGGTCGAAATATCGAGGGGTAGCGCCGACGCCAGCAAAATGGTAAAGCCCCGCGCATCATAGGGTTGCCGCCCTAGCGCGAGGCCGTCGAAAACACCAACCGAATAAACGGAAGGCAAGGTGAGTATATCATGCCTCGTAAAAAGCAGCGCCGCGCGTGGGGCTGCGTCACTGAAATCAAGCGCGGGAAGAAGTACGTGCTGAGGTGGATGGAGAACACGCCGGACGGCCGCAAGCGCAAGACGCGCACCGTATACGGCACATATCGAGAGGCCTGCGCCGCCCTGGATGCGATCCATACCGAGAATCGCGAGAGCCATACGGCTCCGACTATCGGCGAGGTTTACAAGAGGTGGTATCTCCCCCGCATGGACAAGAACCTGCTCGACGGCACGATTAAACACAACACGCATATCGGGCGCGTCAAGATGTGGCGCAGGCATATAGAGCCGCGATGGTCGACCGTCCCGGTAGACTCCGTCGCGCCGCTGGAAGTGCAGCAATGGCTGGACACGCTGTCTCTAGCTGTTGCCGAGCAATGCATGGTAATACTCAAGCAGATCGTCGATATAGCAGTTATGTACGAGCTCGTGCAGACAAACAAGTTTCGCACCAAATATTGCATGCCGCAGAAGTCCGCTGGATACGGGAAGGGCATTTATGATAATCAGAAATCAGAGGAGGTTCTCCACCTGCTGCGCGGACAGCTGCTAGAAGCGCCATACATCATCATGAGGTTCGGAGGGACGCGAACCGGCGAAGCTCTCGGAATCCGCGTTGACGAAATCGAGTTCGTTGAAAACCACGGTCTGGAGTTTGCCGTCATCCCGATCGTCCGCCGCATGGACAAAGCCCATGAGCCAGTCGAAGACCTTAAAACAAAAGAGAGCAAGCGGACGACGGTTATCCCGCCGCCATACAGCAGCAGGCTGAAAGAAATCGCGGCGGACCTTGAGCGAGACGGCATAGAGTGGATTGCCAACAGCGGGAACGGAGCGCCGATGGATATCGGCCGAGCGAACTATTTATGGCGCTCTGCCTGCGAGAAGGCAACGGGCTATAAACTGATTCCCATGCGCAACCTGAGAACCAGCTGGAGAACCAGCGCGGAGCTTGAATGGGGCATCGACCCTCGCATACTTGAAATCCTGATGGGCCACAAGCTAGGGGGGACAACAGGCAGGCATTACATGCGCCCGAACGGGCAGATGGAGACGGAAGCCTTCATGAGGGAATATGCAAATAACGTATCCACTTAGGATAAGTTAGGATAAAGTCCGGCAAAAGCCCAGGTCAGAGCATAATAGAAATCAGCGCCGAGAATTACTAAGACGCGCCCGCTTAATGCGACGACAAGAAGAGCCGTCCATAAGGGCGGCTCTTCTTGCAACATCGGCATCAGTCCGAACCGGGAAAACTACCACCGGAAGAACGGCAAGCACGGCATATACAGCCGTTCTCGAGACACTTAGGATCCGCGAAGGATAAGTTGCACGAGGCTGTCCGTCCCGCACAATCTCACCGAACGCATAACGGGGAAAGCAGGAGCTCCTGCTTTCCCCGTTATCGTTTGCATCAAGCCATACAGCTGACGACTAGTCGACGTCGATCTTGCAGACCCAGCCGTGCTTGTCTTCCAGGTTGCCATCCTGGATGCCGGTGAGGGTCTCGCGCAGCTGCTTCATGACCGGGCCGATCTCGGTGCAGCCAGCCGGGAAGACGACCTCCTGGTCGGCACCGTTGACCTTATTGTCGATCTGACCGACCGGGCTGATGACGGCCGCAGTGCCGCACAGGCCGCACTCGACGAACTCGCCGCCGGCAACCTCTTCCCACGTGACATAGCGCTCGTCGACGGTCATGCCCAGGTCTTGGGCAACCTGCACCAAGCTGCGACGGGTGATGGAGGGTAGGATGGAGTCGGTATGGGACTTCGGAACCACCAGCGTGCCGTCCTCCTTCACGAACAGCACGTTCGCGCCGCCGGTCTCCTCGATGTAGGTGCGACTTTGCGAATCCAGGTAGATGTTCTCAGCGTAGCCGCTGCGATGCGCCTCCATGGTCGGGCGCAGCGACATGGCATAGTTCAAACCGGCCTTGATGTTGCCGGTGCCGTGCGGCGCGGCGCGGTCGTACTCGGACACGCGAAGCTTGATCGGCTTCAAGCCGCCCTTGAAGTACGGGCCAACGGGCGTGACCAGGATGCGGAACGTGTACTCGGGAGCCGGAGCCACGCCGATGACCTCGCCGGAGCCGATTATGAACGGGCGCACGTACAGCGTAGCGCCGGAACCAAACGGCGGCACCCACGCAGCATTCGCCTTCACAACTTCCTTAACGGCCTCGACGAAGCGATCCTTCGGGAATCCCGGCATCTCAAGACGCTCAGCGGAATCGAACATGCGGCTTGCATTCATGTCCGGACGGAAGCAAACGATGGAACCCTCTTCGGTGGTGTAAGCCTTCAGACCCTCGAACACTTCCTGGCAATAATGGAAAATGCCGGCGCACTCGGAAAGATGCAGGTCGTGGTCGGTGGTCAAATCGCCCTCGTCCCACTCGCCATCCTTCCAATGAGCTTCGTAGCTGTAGTCGGTCTGATGGTAGCCGAAATCAAGGCTGCCCCAGTCAAGATCCTTCTTCTCGACCATCGTGATGCTCCTTCGTGAAAGGGCGTTGCGCGCCCAACGTGCAAATAACGCTTGCCGAATACCTTACACCCAAAACAGAGGGAAAATGGGGAACATCCGGCCCTACGGCAGGCCGAAAGGACGCAACCGCGTAGGAATTTACCTGTTCGAAACAATCAGCGACCAGGTCTTCTCGGCAAGCGCAGACTGCATTGAAAACGCTGCAGTCAGGCCAACGGAGAAGAACACCCTCTTAAGCAAAGGGGTCGCCGACCAACGTCGACGACCCTTCAACAGATACCCTATCCATCTTGCGACGCTTGATACGCCACCATCACATGGTTCACGAACCGCTAATCGCAACCAAAAAGAAGAAGTTTCTCTCTACATGCTGAACAAACCGAACTGCGCAGCAACATAAGCAACCAAGATAACCACCAGCAGCACAGGCGCGATGAACTTCACCATGACGGTGAACATCTTCTCCGCCTTGAACGGACCGGAGGATTTCACCTCGTCGATGATCGCCTTAGGCTTGATGATCCAGCCGACGAACACGCATGCCATCAAAGCGGCAATCGGCATCATCACGGAGTTGGAGATGAAGTCCAGGAAGTCCAGAATAGTGCTGCCCGGTCCCAGCGGCTCAATGAACGCCAACTGGCAGTAACCCATGTTCACGATCATGGCCATCACGAAGATGAACGCCATGGAAACGATGAGCGCCTTTTTACGCGTGATGTGCGCGGAGTCCTGAACGATGGACACGCAGGTTTCGGTGAGCGAGATGGAGCTGGTCAATGCCGCGAACACCACGAGCAGGAAGAACAGGAAGCCCATGATCGAGGCAATGCCGCCCATCTGATCAAACACAGTGGGCAAGATCACGAACATCAGCGACGGGCCGGACTTCGAGGCAACAGCCTCGGCAGAGCCCATTGCCACGAACGCTGCAGGCACGATCATCAAACCAGCCAGGAAGGCATAGCCGGTATCGAAGAGCTCGATACGGCGCACGGACTGCTCAAGGTTGTCGGACTTCTGCATGTAGGAGCCATACGTGATCATAATGCCCATGGCCAGCGACAGGCTGTAGAACATCTGACCAAGTGCGGCAATGACCAGCTCAACGCTGAACTTGCTGAAGTCAGGCGTCAGGTAGTATGCCAAGCCATCAATTGCACCGGGGAGCGTGAGCTCATAAATGCAAACGCCGGCCGTCATAACCAGCAGCACTGGCATAAGAATGCGATTTGCACGCTCGATGCCGTTCTTCACGCCCAGCGCCACAATAGCGAACACAATCAGCAGGAAGGCAATAGCCCAGATGAAGCTCTCGCCGCCACCGCCGATGAAGTTGGTAAAGTACGTGCCGCCATCGGCAAGCGCCGCAGAGCCATCCATAAGGTAGGCACCAGCATACTTAAGGACCCAACCACCGATGATACAGTAATACGGAACGATGATGAACGGAATCGCGGAAGTAAAGATGCCAATGAAGGCGTATTTCTTCCCGAATGATTTAAAGGCACCAAGCGCACTCTGCCCAGTTTTGCGACCAAGCGCCGCCTCAAGCATCATCAACGTAAAGCCGAACGTGACAACCAATACCACGTAGGTGATAAGGAACACACCGCCGCCATACTTCGCAGCCAGGTACGGGAAACGCCAAAGATTTCCCAATCCGATAGCCGAAGCCGCAGCAGCCAAAATAAACGCCCACTTGCCCGACCAAGACGCACGTGCGCCCCCTGAATTAGCAGACATGACAATCTCCCATCTTTACGATGGCGCGACCCTGCGAACATGCCGTAAACGGTCCAGATCTGTTTACGATTCCAAGCTAGAAAGGGCTTGCCGTAAAGCAGATTCACCTACCGTCTTCGGCAGGTCCGCATCAGACCTTACAGGCACCGAACGTACGAGCCAATATCAACGACTCGCACAATCCCCGACACCCGCATTGCGCCAATGAACTGTATATAGCTTTGAGATTATAGTCCACATAAGCGCTTTCAGTGACCAACAAAAATCCGAATCGGGAAGCGGCGCATAACGAAAGAAAGCCGGCCTCCGACCAACCCACCGCGCAGAGAAAGCCATCGGAAGCACCAGGACTGATTACACGGAGCGCATACAGCGCAGAACCGAGCAGGCGCGCAGCGCCCGAACGAAGGACCGCCCGGCAGGGACGCCCCTCCGGGCGGGCCCCGGCACCGCGATCGGCGGATGTCGCGCATGCGCCGCCGTCGGCCGAGCCCCCAGGACGCGGAAAGACGCCTTCATCAGACCGCCCCGCCGGACAATGCCCCAAGACGCGGAGAGGCCCGCAAGGGACGATCCCCCTGCGGTACCTGCCCGCCCCACGATGCCGGGCGGGGGCCGTATGCGCCGCAACGCCGATCGGCCCGCCAGCGAAGCCGCGACCTCCGCAAAACGCGGAGGGGCCCGCAGGGGGGACCTCCCCCGCGGGCCTCTCCCGGCGCGCGCGGCGCACGCGGCGCCCGGGGCACGCATGCATATAGAAAAGCGCCCTCCGCGAGCGCGACGCCCTGC
>NZ_QUCY01000020.1:0-273 GCF_003474385.1 Eggerthella sp. AM16-19 | reverse complement strand
GAAAAGCGCCCTCCGCGAGCGCGACGCCCTGCCCTCCCGCAGCCTCGCGCTGCAGTACTCTCGGCGAAGGCGGGCTTAACTGCCGGGTTCGGGATGGGACCGGGTGATCCCCGCCTCTGTGGTCGCGCTCGCGGGGGGCGCTCCCCCGCGGCTCATGATATGGAGCCTGCCAGGTCCCCTTGCCGGGGCGACCCTGGCGGCCGCATGGCGGGCACGGGAGAAGATGGCGCATCGCGCTCGGTGCTTTCCATCGAGGATGCGAAGAGCTCGGGC
>NZ_QUCY01000002.1:51012-188170 GCF_003474385.1 Eggerthella sp. AM16-19 | reverse complement strand
CGAGCGCGCGGGTGGTGCGGGCCTCCGCCGTGGCGATGTTGGTGCGCGCCGCGAACGCCGTGCGCTGCGCATGACCGCGACCGTGCGCAGCCGCCTCAGCGGTGCCGGTGGCCTCGTCGGCCACGGTTTGCAGCAGGTGAGCCGCGTTCGACATATCGATGGTGTAGGCGACGTTCACGGCGCGGGAGCGCTGCAGGTCGAGCAGGCGCGCCTGCTTCTCGGCATCGGTCAGGCGCGTGTTCATGGTGATGAGCGAGAACCCGCCGTAGGCGGCCGCAAGCAGCATGATGACGAAAGCCGGGTTGTTCGGCAGGTCGATCACCACGGCATCACCCGGCTCGACGCCCCTTCGACGCAACAGGCTGGCCAGGCCCGCCGCCATCATGCGGGCTTCCCTATACGAGAACGCTTCCACGTTCCCTTCCTTATCGACAAACGTGAAGCACGTGCGCTGCGGGTTCTGCCGCACCATGCCTTCGAATACGCCGATCATGAGGGTTCTGCGCCTACCTTTACCTTGAACTGCTGAAACGACTTACGGGAACTTCGGATACTTGGAGAAGTCGGGCTTGCGCTTCTCCTTGAACGCGTCGCGGCCCTCCTTCGCCTCGTCGGTGGTGTAGTACAGCAACGTGGCATCGCCGGCGAACTGCTGCAGGCCGGCCAGGCCGTCGGTGGCGGCGTTGAAGGAGGCCTTCATGAAGCGCAGCGCCGTGGGGCTGAACTGCAGCATCTCGCGCGCCCACTGCACGGTCTCCTCCTCGAGCTGCTCAAAGGGCACCACCTTGTTGACCATGCCCATGTCGAGCGCCTCCTGCGCCGTGTACTGGCGGCACAGGTACCAGATCTCGCGCGCCTTTTTCTGGCCGACCATGGCCGCCAGGTAGCCTGCGCCGTATCCGGCGTCGAAGCTGCCCACCTTCGGGCCCGTCTGGCCGAACTTCGCCGTTTCCGCGGCGATGGACAGGTCGCACAGGATGTGCAGCACGTGGCCGCCGCCGATGGCGTAGCCGTTGACCATGGCGATCACGGGCTTGGGCACCACGCGAATCAGTCGCTGCAGGTCGAGCACATTCAGGCGGGGGATGTTGTCCTCACCGACGTAGCCGCCGTTGCCGCGGATCTTCTGGTCGCCGCCGCTGCAGAACGCCTCGTCCTCGTGACGGCCGCCGTGGTTGGCGCCCGTGAGGATGATGACGCCGATGGAGGCATCGTCACGCGCAACGGAGAACGCGTCGTACATCTCGTTGACCGTCAGGGGCGTGAAGGCGTTGCGCCTGGCAGGACGGTTGATGGTGATCTTCGCGATGCCCTCGTACGTTTCATAGACGATCTCGCGGTATTGCTTTCCAGGTTGCCACTGGATGTCGCTCATGTGATTCCTTCCGCTGCTACGCGAAAACGCAAGGGTTTGCGCGAAGTTTTACGTGTACGAAACAATGGTAGCGAATTCGCCCGACATAAGCACGCTCCGCACGATATCCGCATCGTACGGAGCGTCTGAGCGGGTTTCCCGTTCCTTGCGCAGCTAAGCGCCGTTGCTTGCTACAAGGCGGCGCGCAGGGCCTCGACCGTCTTGCTGTACTCGGCCTCTACAGGCTCGAACAGCTCCTTCGCCCGCGTGAAGTCGGCAGGCTTGGCGCGCAGCTCCTCGGTCAGCGCGTTCGACGACTCGTACAGGCCGGTGAATCCCATGTTCTGTGAGACGCCCTTCAACGTGTGGGAGGCAAGGAACGCAGCATCCGCGTTGCCGCTTCGAAGCGCTTCGCCCAGCTGCTCGAAGCTGCCGTCCTCCAGGAACTTCTCGGCGAATCGCACGATGAGCTTCTCGCTGGTGAAACGGCGCAACACGTCGCTGAAATCGGCTCCTATCTGGTTATATGCATCTTGAATCGCGCTCATTGCCTATCTAACCTTTCCTTGTCGGCCCATTTTCATCATCGGGGCGCCCTTCATCGATCAAGCTCCCGCTCTTTCCCGCCCCCTCATCATTCACCGAAATAGGGGGGGGTGAATCTTGCTCGTCCTTCTCGACCACGATACGGTCCTGCAGATCGATGAGGCAGTCGATGAGCAGCGGGTTGAACGCGCCGCACTCGCCGTTCAAGATCATGTGCATGGCCTTCTCGTGCGATAACGCCTTCTTATACACGCGATCGCTGGTCAGGGCATCGTAGACGTCCACGAGCGAAACGACCTGCGCCGATATAGGGATCTCCTCACCCTTCAGCCCATCGGGGTATCCGCTGCCGTCGTAGCGCTCGTGATGCCAGCGGCAGATGTCGCGCGCGGTGCGCACCAGGGCGCTATCGCGGTACTGAACCATGCCCTCCAGCATATCGGCGCCGATGGTGGTGTGGGTCTTCATGATCTCGAACTCCTCGGGCGTCAACCTGCCCGGCTTGTTCAAGATACTGTCGGGGATGGACAGTTTCCCCAGGTCATGCAGCGTGGATGCGGCGGCAATGGTGCTGCGATCGCTTGAGGTGATGCGGTAGCGGTCCGTTTTGCGCATCAGATGTTCCAGCATCATCTCGGTGAGCTTGCGCACGTGTTTCACGTGCGGCCCGCTTTCGCCGTTGCGCAGCTCCATGGCTCCGCCCATGATGTCGACGAGCATGCGGCTTTCGCGTTCGCGCTCGTAGAACTGCTGCGCGAGCATAGCTGAAAGGCGCCGTTGCTTGGTGTAGAGGCGCATGATGTTGCTGACGCGCTGGCGCACGATGCGCGAATCGAAGGGGCGGCCGATGTAGTCGGAAGCGCCCAGCTCGTAAGCGCGCAGCACCGAGTCGTCGGAGTCTTCGCTCGAGATCATGATGACGGGGATGTCGGCGATCCAGCCGTTGCGCGACATGAGGGAGAGCACGTCGAAGCCGTCAACGCCGGGCATGACGATGTCGAGCAGCACGATGGAGATGCCGCTTCCATGCTGTTCCAGGCACGCGATGCCCGCTTCGCCGCAATTCGCCTCGAGGATTTCGTACTGATCCTTGAGCATCTCGCTCAGGATGACGCGGTTCATCTCGGAATCGTCCACCACCAGCAGCAACGGTTTATGGAACTCGTAGGAATCAAGGTCATCGGAATCGGTTATGACGAGGTTCTTGCGGCCCTTCGCCTTGTACATGAGGCCATCCGCCTGGCGTACCGCCTCCTCGACGGTGCGACCTTCGGACAGCACGCCGCCGACACTGACGGTAAGGTTGATGTTCTCGTATCCGGGAACTGGCGTTTCGGCCACCTTGTCCGCCATATCGTGTAGCTTGCGCGCGAAGACGTCAGCGGAAATGCCGGGGATGACCAGCACGAACTCGTCGCCGCCGTAACGTACGAGCATATCGCTGGACCGGATGCAGCTCCTGAGCGCGCTCACGGCCGTTTTGATGGCGACATCGCCGGCATGATGGCCCAGCGTGTCGTTGACCAGCTTGAAATCGTCCATGTCCAAAACCGCCACGCCGGCGAACACGTGCTGATTGCGCAGGTTGTCCTCGTAGAATCGCCGGTTATACGCGCCCGACAACGCATCGTGATAAAGCAGATCCTCGGAAAGCAAGCCGCCAGCGACCGCGTCGATGGGCTGAGTGCACATGAGCACACCCGGCTTGCCATCGACGTTCACGTACCGAGCCGATGCGCGATGGACCTGATCGCCCATGAGCACCCTATGCGTTCGGGAGCCTCCATCGCGCAGGATGTCCTTGCACACCCCGCGCATGCAAACGCACGCGCCGCCGTACAGAAGACAAGATTCATCTTCCTCTATCTCGCGTTCGTCAAGGAAGCGCACGACGGGATAGACGCCGAGCAAGCGGCCGATCTCCGCATCGAGTTCGTCCCTCGACATATCGGATAGCTGGTCTTGCTGCTCGGTACCTTGCGTTTTGTCATCCATAGCCGGTGAGCCTCTGTTTCGAGTTGATTCGAACTTGCGTGCATACTGGTTTCCAATGAGTGCATTGTAGCAAAGTCGCACCACGTCAAGACGCTGATCGGCAATGCACGGGAACATGGCACGGAATGGAAGGGGCGAAACGGGCGCTTGCCGCAATTACCTTGGAACAAGGTTACGGCAAGCGCCTTCCAGGCCGTTGAGAGGGGACTGATGGATAAGGCCGCGGAGTTCGCAGCCCGGCACCACGTTGCACAAGTGGACCGGGGGCGCCCGCTAGCGAGTCGCCACGCTGTGCACGCAGGCGGCGAACACCTCGGGGGCCTCCAGATGGACGTTGTGCCCCACCTTCGGCGCGATACGCGTCCTCACGATGCCCTCCTCGTGCAGGCCTGCTGCAAGCTTGCTGTATTTTGCGTCTTTTTCGCCGGCCAGATACAAGGCCGGGTAGCCGCGCAGGCCGAGGTCGCGCAGCGCCGCCGTGGTCTCGCGGTACGAGGGCATGCGGTGCTGGCCTGCGCATTCCACGCACTTCGCCAGCGCCTCGGGATCGTTGGCAAGCCTGTTGGCGCGGACCGCGGCGCGAACCTTCTTCGGCAGCGCCTTCTGCGACTCGAACAGCGGCAGGTTCTCCCAGTAGGTCATGAAGTCCTTCAGCGGCGTCTCGCGCAGGCGGCGCGCCATATCGGCATCGCGCTTGATGGCGGCATCGCGCTCCGCCTGCGTTTTCGGCCCCATGCCCACGCTTTCCAGAAGCAAGCCGCTCGTTTGCTTGGCGAAAGCCGCGGGACCGACCTCAAGCAATGCGGAAAGCGCTACGCGCCCACCCATCGAATAGGCCACGACCAGGGGTTTTCCCGGAATCAGCTTGATGAGGGCAAGGAGCGCCTCGCCCATTGCGGGCAAGCTGTACGGCGCCGGATGAACCGGGACCGACGACCCGCCGTGGCCGACGAGGTCGATGCCGTACACGTCGCGCTCAAGGAAGATGGTACGGCTTGCGGGGAACCAGGACAGCGCGTTTTGCGCAAAGCCGTGCACGAACAGCACCGGGGTGCGGCGGCGGGCGGGATAATCCTCCGTCATATACAGGTAACGATATCGGACTCCGTCAACGTCGAAGCAGGCGGTTTCCGACTGCTCGTTCATCATTTCCATGAGCTCCTCCTCGATCCCTTAGCGCTTTATCGTTGTATGTGTTGCGTACAACACGGCATGCCGGCAACGCCAGGGCGCAAAGCGCCGACCTTGCGGCGACGGTTGCGCGCCGATCGCCGACCTCGCAGCGATGGTTGCGCGTCGAACGCCTACCAATACCTGGCGTAACGTTCGCGCAGGCCCTGCAGGGGCACGGGCACTTCGATGAAGCTGATGCCCGGAACATCCAGCGATGCTCGATACGCCCGGTCAAACTCAGCCAACGTGGCCGTCTTGCTGTAGGGCACGCCGAATGCGGCGACCGCGGCCTGAAAGTCCACGTCCTGAGGCGTGAGGAACAGGCGCTCGAAATACGCTTCCTGCGACTTCTGCGGCAGCATGTCGAATATGGCACCGCCGTTGTTGTTCAGCAGCACGATGGTAATGCCCAGCTCGCCGGCGTTTGTTTCGCAGCCATTACGCTTGGCGCCCTGTTTCGGCGCGCGGTTCTCGTCGCCTGCGGCGTCGGCGAGCTGCCGCTGCACGCGCAGCTCGCGCTGCAACGCCAGGGCATTCAAGTCGTGTTGCATGGTCAAATCGCCCGTGATCAGCGTGGTGCGGCCGAAGCAGCGCGAAGCGCCGATGGCCGTTGAAACCGTGCCGTCGATGCCGTTCAAGCCCCGGTTCGCCAACACAGTCAGCTGCTTTCCGCCCTTCAGGTAGAAGGTGTCCACAGCGCGCACGCTCATGGAGTTTGCCACGAACAGACACGAGCCTTCAGGGACAAGCTCCAGCACGCGACGGACGTAGGCTCCCTCAAAGCCGTCGGCACCGGGTTCTTCGCCGGTATCTACCGCGGCTATGCGCTTTGCGGCAGCTTCCTCCACCCGTTGCCAGGCGTTGGCGAACGACAGATTGTTGGCGCCTGCCGCCGCGGGGCCGTCCTCCATGCGCAGCGCGCGCAGCATGCTTTGCGCGAAATCGGCGGGCTTCGTGCGAACGAATACCGTGGTGGCGGCGTTGGTGTCGCGCGTTTCCAGGGGGTCGACCACTACCTGCAGCACGCCCTCATCCTCGCGCGCGCGGGCCCACTGCGTTGCCCTCTTCGACACAGGGTAGCGGCCGAAACGTACGATAACCTGCGGGTTCAGCGCTTCATCAGGCGAGATGCCGCCACGCTGGAACACGCTGTCGTAGTTGCCGATCACCAACGGGTCGTCGAAGGAGCGCAGCCCCGAGAGCGGGTCGGCAAGCACGGGGATGGCGAAGGTGCGCGCGAAGGTCAGCACGCGCTGCGCCTCCTCGCGCGTGGCGCAGGAGCCTTCGCCTGCCAGCAGCAGCACGCTATTGGCCAGCAGCTCGCGGGCAAGCTGCGCTGCCGCAATGCCTTCCATGCCCCCATGCACGTGCGCGATGCCGGCGGGAAGCGACGGTTTGCGGGCAGGTTTTGCCCCGGGAGCCGCGCTGTCTGCAGCGGGCTCGGCGCAGGGGATGCCGGCATCGAACAGGTCGGGTAGCGTCGTGTCGGGCTTGAGCGGCTCGTCGAACGGGAAGTTCAGATGCACCGGACCGCCGAAACAGGCTCCGGCAAGACGGTGGGATGCGCTCGCCGTCGCAGCCGAGGGTACCGCCAAGGAGTTTTGCGTTTCCCGGTTTTGCGCGGGTTCGCATGACCCGAGCGCGGCGATGCACGCCTCACGCGCGACTTGACGGGCGAAACGCAGCGATCCTTCGTCATCTGCGGGCAAGGGCATCCCGCGATAGGCGCGCACGTGCGTACCGTAAGCGTGCGATTGATCGCAGGTTTGCGGGGCACCCAGCCCCTGCAGCTGTGGCGGGCGATCGGCCGTCAGCACGATAAGGGGCACGCGCGACGACTCCGCCTCGAGGATGGCCGGATAGTAGTTTGCGATGGCCGTACCCGACGAGCACACCAGCGCCGCTGGACGACCGGACGCCTTCGCCATGCCCAGCGCTAGAAAGGCGGCGCCGCGCTCGTCGACGTCCACATACGTGCTCATCCGCTGCGGAGCGCGGCAAGACAGCTCGTAGGCGGTCATGGACAGCGGGGTGGAACGCGAACCGGGGCTGATCACCACGTTTTGCACGCCCCATTTCGCAAGCTCGTCGAAAAACGCTCCCAAAAAGCGCGCGGTTGCGCGCGGATCGGCGACGGTCATCGAGCTTCCCCTTTCCCTGCGGTCGTGGTTTGCGGGCTGGTTTGACCCGCGGTTTGCGTTGCGGTTTGACCCGCAACCTGAGGGATCTCCTGCAGGTCGGCCGGTGATGCGGCTTGCGGGTTGGTTTCGCCCGTGGTTTGCGGCGCGTTTTGCGCTGTGGTTTGCGGGCTGGTTTGCGGGCTGGTTTGCGCAGCGTGGGACGAGGCGGTGACGGCTTCGCCATCGAACGCTGAGAGCACGGTCTTCAGCTTCAGCGCGATCTCGTCGTACTCGTCGGCCGCACGGCTACCGTCGACGATGCCGCATCCGGCGTACACGTAGCCGATCTCGCCGTCGAACACGCCGGTGCGCAGCGCCACGCTGAACTCGCCATCTCCCGCAGCATCGACGTAGCCGCATGCGCCGGCGAAGAAGCCGCGATTATAGGCTTCGATCCGACGGATGAGCATCTTCGCCTCGCCGACCGGCGTGCCCGAAACCGCGGGCGTGGGATGCAAATCGCCCATCATCGACCACAGGTCGACGCCTTCGAGCAGCTTTGCGCGCGCAGGCGTCATCAGATGCTGGATGCGCGTCAACGGCATGATGGTCGGCTGCTTCGGGACATCGACCGCGTAACACGTACGGCCCAGCACATCCCGGATGAAGCGCACGACGTAGTCATGCTCGGCGCGGTTCTTCGCATCGTTCAGCAAGCCTTGCGCAAGGCGCTCGTTCTCGGCGGGGTCGGGCGATGCCGGGCACGTTCCCGCCAGGCACATGCTTTCCAGCTCGCAACCGGTTTTGCGCACGAGCAGCTCGGGAGTGCAGCCGCAGAAGAACACGTCGGCATATCGGTACAGCAGCACTGTTCCGTGCGCGGTGCCGTCGATCAGGTTCACCAGCAGGTCCTTCGAGGAAAACGGCTCGTCGGCACGCAGTTTCAAACGGCGCGAGAGCACCACCTTCTCCACGCGGCCGCTCTTGATGGCATCAAGCCCGCTTCCCACCGCCTGCTCCCAAGCGGAACGCGAATCGAGTTCCAGCTGGTACGAAACGGTGCGTCGCGTGCGATGCGGCGCCGTCAGGGCAAGACGCGCGAAACGCTCGACGCGGCCGGTGTACACCGGGCCAAGGGAGTTCACCTGCAGGAAAGCGCCGCTCTTGTTCTCGATGAGCACTACCTCGGGCAGCATGAAATGCAGGTTGGGGAACGACTGGAACAGCTCATCGGCCGGCGCGGGATTATGCGCGTCGAATCGGTTGAACGAGAAGAACACCGGCTGCTCGGCGGCCGGCCCCGTCAGCTCGCACTCGACCTCGTCCAAGGTCGGCAACGCGATACAGCGCCCCAAGCCCATGAAACGGGTGGGGCGGTCCTTGCGGTAATACACGAATTGATCGGTGAAGCCCTTCTGCATAAGGCAGAACGCGTCGACGATATCGGCATCGAGTGGTTGGGTGTACGAATAGATTCGGGTCATTCGACTTCTCCCTGATCGTCTGATGGGTCACGGTTTCCTATTATAGCGGTGCGCAAAAAGGCCCGGAGTCTGCGACTCCGGGCCGTCGTTCGGCGGCTTATATGCAAGCGGTTCGGCTTGCGCCCTTGTTCGCAAGCAGTACGATCCGATTCGCGAACTAGATCTTGTACATGAACTGGAAAACGTCCTCACGCTGGATGGTGATCTGCACGCCCAGCTCAGAGGCGACGCCCTCAAGCTTCTCCTGCACAGCATTAAAATCAGCCTTCTCAGTGTCCAGCGTGGTCAGCATGGTCATGGAGAACATGTCGCCCAAGATGGTCTGGCTGATGTCGTCGATGTTGGCACCGCATTCGGCCAGCGCAACCGAAACAGCTGCAACGATACCGCTACGATCCTTGCCAAGAACACTGATAACGCACTTCATGTTCGAATCCTTTCACCCGCGCGACCGACGCGCTCGTTTCAGTATGCTTCCATAGTACCCGATTGCCATGCACCTTGTATTTTCAGGTGGCGTTTCACGTGAAACATCCGCAGCCAGCGGCGGGTAGTTTCACGGCTTAGGCGACGAAATCCCAAATAACCTTCGCGAAGAAGATGACCAGGACGACGATGGTGATGGGTCGGGCGACCGCACCGCCGTTCTTCGAAAAGCTATGGGAGCCCAAGTAGTTGCCCACGATGTTGAAGGCGCCTGCAACCAAGCCGAGCACCAGCAGCACCTGGCCGTGCAGGAGGAACACCACCAGCGCCGTGACGTTGGTGGTCAAGTTGATGGCCTTCGTGATGCCGGCGGCGGATTTGAGCTTCAGATGGGCCACGCCGGTGAGCAGCAGCATCAGAAACGTGCCCGTACCGGGACCGTAGAAGCCGTCGTATATGCCCACGCAAAACGCCACCAGCGCGCAAAGCGCTGCGGTGCGTTTCGACGAAAGCGGCTCTTTGTCCTGCTTGCCGAAGCTCTTCGACCTCATCACGTAGATGGCCGTGATCGGCAGCACCGCCAGCAGAAATACGCGCAAGAACGCGTCGCTGGTGATGAGGACCAGATTCGACCCGATGGTCGATCCGGCTACGGCGAGCACCGCGCAAACGCCCGCCAGCTTCCATTGGATGTAGCCCGATTTCGCATAATGCCAGGTGGCGATGGTGGTACCCATGGTCGAGCTCATCTTGTTCGTTGCGATGGCGGCATGCGTGGGCAGGCCGGCGATCATATAGGCGGGCAGCGAGATCAGCCCGCCGCCGCCCGCGATGGCGTCGACGTAACCCGCCAGGAACACGAGCAGGCACACCAGCAGCATAGCCCCCGGGGCAATGCCGAACAGCTGGTGACACACGTCGGCAGCGGCTTCCATAACCAAGCCTTCGCGTTATCGGGTTTCGCGCAAGATGAGCGACATGGCCTCGGAACGCGAGGCGCGAGCCGCATCGGTGCTGCCGGCGAACACGCCGCGCACCGCGCTGGTGACGGTATGGCTGCCGGGCTTCTTCACGCCGCGCATGCTCATGCACATGTGCTCAGCCTCGAGCACCACCACGACGCCCTGCGGATTCAGCTGCTCGACCAGGGTGTCGGCAATCTGCGAGGTCAAACGCTCCTGCACCTGCGGACGCTTCGCATACACTTCGACCAGGCGCGCCAGCTTCGACAGGCCGCACACGCGACCATCGGCGGCCGGGATGTAGGCGATGTGCGCCTTGCCGAAGAACGGCACCAGGTGATGCTCGCACATGGAGTAGAAATAGATGTCGCGCACAAGCACCATTTCGCTGCAGTGCTCGTCGAACGTGGTTGCGAAATGCACGGCAGGGTCCTCCGTCAGGCCGGCGAACACCTCTTCGTACATACGGGCAACGCGCGCAGGCGTCTCCTTCAGACCCTCGCGGTCGGGATTCTCGCCCACGCCCTCCAAAATCATGCGAACGCCGGCTTCGATCTTTGCAGTATCCATACGGTTATTTTCCTTCTAGCAGTACTGAATACAGGCTCGGCAGCTTGACTTCCAGTTACCGCAGCCTCTCGTTTCGAACCCTAGCATGATACCACGCTCCACCAGCAGCTTCGCCAACCCCCATCCCAGACACATCGGGGCCTGACGCTTAGTGCTACGTCTCCGAAGTGTCAGGCCCAAGGCGTCGGAGCTAGCCCAGGTCGAGCTCGAGGCCAACAGGGCAGTGGTCGCTGCCGAACACCTCGTTGTAGATGCTGGCGGCTTCGATGCGCGGCGCCAAAGCATCACTGACTAGGAAATAGTCGATACGCCACCCTGCGTTGTTCTTGCGTGCGTTGAACCGGTAGCTCCACCAGGAGTACGCGCCGGCAAGGTCGGGGTGTGTGCTGCGGAACGTGTCGGTGAACCCGGCATCGAGCAGCTTGTCGAACTTCTCGCGCTCCTCATCGGAAAAGCCCGCATTTCCACGGTTGGGACCGGGATTCTTCAGGTCGATCTCGTTATGCGCCACGTTGAAATCACCGCACATGACCACCGGCTTCGGCTGCGCCGATTCACCGGGCTGCGTCAGCGGAAGCCATTGCGTGGGCAAATGGCCGTCGCCCATGGGAGCCGATTCCGGGATCATGTCCGCACCATTCTTCCCTTCGCCACGTCCCGCCTCCGGGCGCAGCACCACGTTGCCGTCAGCGCCGGCACGTTCCACCGGAACGCCGGCCGGGAGCACACCCTCTTCCAAGCCCTTGCAAAAGTCGCGGAACGCGTCATCCCATTCCATTCGATGATCTATGCGCGCCAGCTCGTTTTGCGCGTTCGGCGTGTAAACGCAAACGAACCAATACTCGGGAAACTCGCACGCCACGATGCGCCCCTCGTTATCCAAGTGGGGAAAGCCCAGACTATGAAGCACCTGCAGCGGCTCTTCCTTCGTGAAAACCGCCGTCCCCGAGTAGCCCTTCTTCTCCGCATAGCTCCAAAACTCGCGATATTGCGGCAAATCCAACGTCGCCTGGCCCGCCTGCAGCTTCGTTTCCTGCAGCGCGACCACATCGGCATCGAACTGGCACACGATATCCTCGAAGCCCTTCTTCAAAACAGCGCGCAAGCCGTTCACGTTCCAAGAAATCATCCGCATAGGGAAGCGCCTCCTTCACAGGCAAATTCGTTCCGAAACAGTATAAGAAGCTCGGCAATCGCGGGCAAACGCTTGCTTCTCACATGACGATCGAAGCAAAGCGGGGCAGATACCGGCACGCCCCTGAGCGGCCACGGTGCGAACAAGGGTGCTGGCGAAACGACGATGATTGCGTAAAGCCGTGTTCAGTCAGAGCGGTGCCGGGCGTTCATCCCTGAACTGGACATTTAACGACACGTCCCCTAAGTGTCATCCCTTGAATCGGACACTTAACGACACATCCCCCTAAATGTCACTAAATGTCAGCTAGGAGTCAGTGCGCTATGTTATTTGTGGTAAGGCTCGCCGTGGGATATTTTTTGGGAGCGGTAGAGCTGCTCGAGTAGGACTACGCGCGCTAGGTTGTGGGGGAGTGTGATCGGTCCGAACGACAGCAGCTCGTCGGCGCGTTTGCGCACCTCATCGCTCACGCCGTCGGATCCGCCGATGACGAATGCGAAGTTGCTCTTCCCTTGCAGCATCAGGTTGTCAAGGCGCTTCGACAGCCCCTCGCTCGAACGCTCCTTGCCGTCAATGGCTAGCAGCACCATGTGCGTATCTGCGCCAAGTTTCTCCAGCTCAGCGCAGATCGCGGCGCCTTCTTTATCGCGTGCGCCATCCACGCCGCCAGCCTTACGCGGGTCGACGTCGGCGATCTCGCGCACCTGGGTTTTCGCATAAGGCTGCAGGCGCTTCAGGTACTCCGCGCACGCATCAGCCCAGAATCGCTCCTTCAGCTTTCCAACCGCCACAACCGTGAACTTCATCCTTACCCTTTCATAGCGCAACATAATATTGAGCAGAACAACCACTTGCCCATTCCAAGTCAAAACCATGTTAGCAAGGCATGCTCCCTAGAACGAAGGTGTTGCCCTCATTCAAAAGAAACATCCACCCTGGCAAACATGCCGGCATTCTCGCAAGAACATATGTGCAACAGTATTTGTACAACACCACGTTCCACCGGTCTTGCACAAATATCCCCTCGACATCCATTCCGTATCCCGGTCTTCAAGGCCATCCCGCCTTACTCCGCACGCTTTTGTCCACTTGCCCAAAAAGTTACACATTTGAAATAATAGGGTGTTTACAAGCCGTTATCCCACTGTTAAAGTTCATGCCACAATTTCATAGCGTCACCCCGTTGATATGTTCTGGATCGCAAGAAACAGGGCAAGCAGGGGCCTCTGGAGAATCCCAACCATGGGTGCCGAAGGGGCAAGGTGAAACGCAGGCCGCAAGACCTAACCGCAAACAGCTTCGATCAAGCTGCAGCGGCGAGCCGTTTCGCTGAAACTCTCAGGCAAAAGGACAGAGAAAAGTCAGTGACTTGTCGCAAACGTGAACGAAACTCAAGCTCGGCGTTCACCGAAACTTTTCCCTTTCCATAATCCCATATTCCAGAACCCCGTAGCTTTCGCTGAGCTCTCTTTCCGTGCATCCTCAGGGTCTCGCAGAGGTTGTACCGGTTCAGAGTTTTAGTTAGGAGTGAGTTGTGGAAGGGTTTTTCGACGTCGTCAATAACGTGATCACCGCCATTGACGACTTTGTATGGGGCGTCCCGTTGATGGTGCTCATCCTGTTCGGAGGCATCCTGCTGACGGTGCGCCTGGGCGGTCTGCAGTTTCGCCAGCTGCCGCGCGCTTTGCGTTACATGGTCAAGAATGAAAAGGGCGGCTCCGGCGAAGTGACCAGCTTCGGCGCGCTGTGCACCGCGCTTTCAGCAACCATCGGTACGGGCAACATCGTGGGCGTTGCAACCGCTGTCGTGGTCGGCGGCCCCGGTGCCATGTTCTGGATGTGGCTGGCAGCGCTGTTCGGCATGGCCACGAAGTACTCTGAGGGCCTGCTTGCCGTCAAGTTCCGCAGCATCGACGAGAACACCGGCCACGTGTTGGGTGGCCCGTTCTACTACATCGAGCGCGGCATGGGCAAGCGTCTGCCCAAGATCAGCTGGCGCTGGCTCGCCAAGATCTTCGCCTTCTTCGGCATGTGCGTAGGCCTGTTCGGCATCGGTACCTTCACCCAGGTGAACTCCATTAACACCGCCATCACGAACTTCTTCGATCCCGAAAAGTCCTTCACCGTCAGCGTCCTCGGTATGGATTACTCCATCGCCACCGTCATCGGCGGTATCGTGGTTGCCGTGCTGGTCGGCCTGGTGGTCATCGGCGGCATCAAGCGCATCGCCAGCGTCTCCGAGCGCGTCATCCCCGTCATGGTCGTGCTCTACGTGGGCTTCTCCCTTGTCCTGCTGCTGACCAACCTGGATAAGATCCCCGGCGCATTCGTGGTCATCTTCCGTTCCGCTTTCGGCCTTGACGCCGCTGCCGGCGGTATGCTTGGCGCCATCTTCATCGCCATGCAAAAGGGTATCGCCCGCGGTATCTTCTCCAACGAGGCCGGCCTTGGTTCTGCGCCTATCGCCGCTGCTGCCGCTCAGACGAAGGAGCCCGTCCGTCAGGGTCTGGTTTCCATGACCGGTACGTTCCTCGACACCATCGTGGTCTGCACCATGACCGGCCTTGCTCTGGTCATGACCGGCGCTTACCAAATTCCCGGTCTTGAGGGCGCTGGCGTCACCACCGCCGCTTTCCAGGCTGGCCTGCCGTTCATTTCTCCCACCGTCGTGTCGTTCGTGCTCATGGCATGCCTGGCTCTGTTCGGTTTCACCACCATCCTTGGCTGGGACTACTACGGCGAGCGCTGCCTTGAGTACTTCAGCAACGGCAGCATGAAGGCCGTGAAGGTTTACCGCTGGCTCTACATCGCCGCTGTGTTCATCGGCCCCTACATGACCGTTTCCGCCGTTTGGACCATCGCCGACATCTTCAACGCGTGCATGGCCGTGCCGAACATGATTGCCTTGATCGTTCTCTCCGGTGTGGTCGTCCGCGAGACGAAGGACTTCTTCAAGCGTCTGAACGACGCAGGCGGCAAGGAAGAGGACATGGTTCCGCATGAGAATCATGACGACGTGCCGCCGATTGACTCCCTTACTGATCGCCTGGGCGCCAAGACCGCCCAGGAGGACCGCGCAGCAGCTGCACAAGGTTTCGCCACCGCATAGCAACTGCCTGCCCCTCATGCTGGCCCCGATGTTTCACGTGAAACATCGGGGCCTTTTTGTTTCTGTCAGGATGTTTCACGCAGACTTGCTGCGTAATCTTTAAGCGCCGCACCTATAAGCAAAGGGGAGTCCACGATCAAACTATGACCGCTCTTTACCAGCAAAACCAAGACCAAAGCGCGGTAAAAGCTTAGTCGAGGATTCTATATCCAGGTTCAATAAGTGGTGTATAACCCTATCCCAAATGCTATCGCCTTGTTTGGAACTCTAGCGTTGCTAAATCCCCTACACACCCCAAGCCTCTGCAGTAAATCCCAATCCGGCCACCTCCAAAACCGCAGCAGTAACGTCATGCCATCTATCCGACGGCCTTCATTGCCTCATAAACGCCATGATGCGCTGTCCGGTTTTCTTCTCCTAGTTGAGAAGCATCGATGCCTGTAGCTAGCCAAGCACCATAAAGGGCTTCGCCACCGAACCCGAACCGCTTGTCGTAGTTTTCCGAACTCTACAGCGAAGCAATGTTCAACTGCTCAACTTGCTCGCGTGCACAAGAAAGGCCACCTTTCAGTGGCCTTTCAACATCTAATGTTTCACGTGAAACATTACTTCACACCTTCATGCGCAAGCGCATCTGCAACCTTACGAGCCGCAGCGGTGATGGACAGGTCGTTCACGTCCACCGTGATGCCGGCATACTGCTCGTACAGCGGCAGACGCTCGTCGTACAGCTCCTTGAGGCTCATACCGATGCCACCCTTCAAAACGACGCCGCGCTCCTGCAGGTCGCTTAGACGATGCACCAGCTGGTCATAAGAGATCTTGAGATACACAACCGTGCCTATCTCCGCCAAGTGCTTCATAGCCTCATCGGAGTACACGGCGGAACCACCCGTGGCGATAACGCTGTTCTCCGCATCGATCTTGCTGAGAATCTCGTTCTCAACCTCGATGAAACCCTCAGGGCCGCATGCATCGATGATCTTCTGCAGCGTCTTGTCGCACTGGTTCTGGATGACGATGTCGGCGTCGATGAAGTCCTTCGTCATGATTTTCGCCAACACGATGCCCAGCGTGGATTTACCCGAGCCGGGCATGCCGATAAGAACAACGTTGTTCTTCTCCGCCATGGTAAGCCCTCCTTGATCGGTCATGTACGTCCGAATTGTATCATGCCTGCTCATGCATCAAGACAACGGTAACAAGCTGTTCTTATATAGCCTCCCCAACGGCGCCATCAGGCTGTTTGCGCTTCAATGGAAACGTCTCGCTGATGATGATGGCCACGAAGATCAAAGAGAAGCCTATCAACAAGCGCAAGCTCAGCTGCTCGCCGTACAGCAGCACGCTGAACAGCACGCCGAACACCGATTCCAGGCTCAGGAACAACGATGCTTGTGCAGGAGGAATATGCGCCAACGCCACGTTCTGGATGCCGAACGCCACGATGGAAGCGAAAATGGCCAGAAACAGCAGCTGGCCGATGATGTCGGGCGTAAATACCGCGAATCCCGGAAACGTCTCAAAAGCCGCCCCCGACAGCAAGCCCATGCAACCTTCAGCGACAAACTGCACAGCCGTCAGGGCCAGCACGTCATGGAAGCGGGAAAGCTTCGAAACCAACACCATGTGCACGGCGAACAAGACCGCGCACAGCAGCGTCATCACCTCGCCAAAGCCCATGGTCATGCCGCCTGACTGGACCGACACGAGCCAAATACCCACCAAGGCAAGCACGGCGGCGCCGATGTTGAACACCGTTGGACGCCTGTGGGCGACGATCCACCACAAGAAGGGGACGATCACGCAATACGTCGCCGTCAGAAACGCGTTGATGCCGGGCGTGGTGTGCTCCAAGCCAACGGTTTGCGTCCAGAACGCCAGGAAATCGGCAAGGCCGAGCACCGTGCCGGCAAGCACCATCTTGCCGCTGAACGCCTCGCGAACACGCTTCCACAGGATAACGGTCAATACGATGCCTGCGAACAGGAATCGGAACCCCAGCAGCCACGCCGGCGGGATAACCGCCACAACGCCCTTCATGGACACGAAGCTATAGCCCCAGATGATAGTTGCCACCACGATGGCAATCTTATACGCCCAAGCGGGCAATTCCTTCTTCATACAGCCTTCCCTTTACCTTCTATCGCAGCTCGCTACCAGGGGCATAAAGAAACGCCAACCTACAGCCGCACAAAGCGGCGCAGATCGGCGTTTCACTTTCATCAAGATTCGCCGCAAGACGATGCGACCGCTATCTTAGCAGACGGGCGGCGTCAAGCAAGCTGAAAGCATGCCGCGAGAATCGAGCGACAAGCCAGCGGGGTGTGCGCAGATCGTGAACCTGCCTATTGCAGGCTTGGCCTTCGCCGAGATCACCACATCCGCAGCTTCCTTCTCGACGACTAGCGAGCTCCGCCGCCACCGCCGCCGAAGCCGCCGCCACCGCCGCTGGAGAATCCGCCGCCGCTTCCGCTGCCGCTCGATTCAGCTTGAATCGCCTCGTTAGCGGTCTTCACAGCTTGGTTGAACGACGAGGAAAGGAAGCTTCCCACATCAGGCATCCCCGCGTTCGCGCCGCTCTCGTAGGAGGTGTACCAACCCCACCAGGGCACGTAGGTATCTCCGTACGTCTGGTCGACCGCGAACAGCTGGGGCTGCGTCTTGCGAAGCTGCTCGATTGCCTGCTTCGCAACGCCGAACAAGTACGCGTACACCATGAACTCGCCCCACACCTTCACGTCGGTGGGCGGGCGCTCCTCAAGCGAGCTGAAGTCACGCAGCCAATTGCGCAACGCCTTGCAGTGCGCAACCAGGTTGTTGCCGTCGATGCTGCGTCGCGTCATATTGTTGCCGATGAACGCCAAGGCCGCAGCGGTCGGGACGGCGCACATCATCGGCATCATGTTGTCGGACATGAACCAAATCACCATGGCGATAACGAACAACGCAACAGCGATTGTCCATGTCCAACCGCGCAGGTTATTGCCCTTCTCCTCGAAGAAGCCGTGCTTATCCGTCTCCGCGGTCAGCACACCTTGCCAATTCTTCACTGCGTTTACCAGCTGCTCCGAATGGTCTTCGCCGTACTTCTTGATGCTGCCGAACCATAGCGAGTTCTGTCCTGACGCCACCCTGTCGAACAGCAGATTGAACGTCGCCCTGTCGATCGGGTCGCTCACGGCATCGGCTTCCACTAGCTTCGTGACATAGAAGTCGTCCACGGTCTTCGTGCCGCCATGCTTCTTCGGCACCATGTACGAACCGGAATCGATGCGCACGGCGCCCGTCTGCGCCAGGTGCATGATCGTTGCCGTAAGGTCGTCGGTGCTTTCCCTGTTCCAACGCCACAGGCGGCCGATAACGGCCGGGTGCACGCCCTGACGCGGCACATCGCGCCAATACTGCTCCGTGAAGTCCGGCTTGTGCTCTTTGCCGTGGCGGAAGAACATGACGATAGCCCAAACCAACGCCGCAACGCATACGGCCACGCATGCTGCGGAGAACGCCAGCGACATCATGCGCTTGCTATTCGCGGTATCCGCCCAAGCCTTCTCCTCTTTCAGGACCGTGTCCAGGCGCTGCTCGCCGGCATGCAGGCGCTGCGTGCTCAGCGAAACGTTCGTCAGCCACTTGGAGGGGATGCACACGCGCATCTCGGCATATTCGCCAGATTCCACGCGGGGAACCGTGCACGTGACAGACCCATCGGCGTTAACGGAAACGCTGCCGCTCAGCGGGCCATGACCCCACGCACGCACATTCTCGCCAGGATCGACCGTAACTCCCTGGGGAAGGGGAAGCTGAAGCGTGGCCGTCACGTTCTCGGAAGGAACCGCCCAGGCGGAGCCTAGATACTGCCAGTACACCTCAGAGACATCATCGTAGACCTGCGCCATGTTGGTGATGGTGTAGTCGAGCTCCACGACCACACGCTTAGGCTGGGATCCGAAGAATACGTACACGGTGTTCTTCGGGCTATCGACGGAATACGAATCCTTTCCCGGTCCGCCTTCCTCGCGCCATTTCAGCTCGAACGGAACCTCGGGCATCGCCGACATGGACCCTTCGGTATCATTTGATCCGTCGACGCTCATCATACGAACGCCGTTCACGGCGAACTCCGCGTTCGTGGGCAGCAGATTCAGAGTCCACCATACGGCGGAGAACGAGCCGTCGAAATCAAACGTACGCTGCTCAACCACGTGAAGCGTGCCGTCGGTTTCAAGCTGGGCCTGGATATCCACTTGCGGCATGGTGTACGACTTTGCGTAGGCTTTGCACGGCAAAACCGCCAGCGCACAAGCGCAAGCAACAACCACTAAAGCGACCGCAACCAACCATGCGGCGCGGCAACGCGCGCCATCCCGCTGGCTGCCTGGGAAATGAGGTGTCCTTGTGTATTGCATCGAGAATGCTCCTTGCAAGTTTTCGACAGTCAAGGTATTATATCTACCCGCACCTATTATAGCGTGGAGAAGTGACCGAGAGGCCGAAGGTGCTCGCCTGCTAAGTGAGTATGCCCCACAAGGGCATCTAGGGTTCGAATCCCTACTTCTCCGCCACGTATTTTCAGCCCTCGCAAATGCGAGGGCTTTTTGTTTCGATTACCAACTATAAAAGAAGGCGCTCGATATCGGGCGCCTTCGCGATCATCTTCGTCCCCAAGGCCAGCGGTGCAAACGCTTCGCCTTCATCGGCTTCATCCGGTACGAGGGGTTGTGCTTCAAGAACACCGCTCGGCATATCCGCGTAATCCCCAGCGCCACCAACGCGGTAACCATGAACGAAAGCGTTAAATCCAGCACATCGCCGTTGCGCTCCGACAGCGCATACAAGCTTGCCAGGCCAAAGAATGCGGCCAGCGCCACATTCAGCACGGTGAAGGCCTTGATAAGGATCTCCTTCGCCCGCGCGGGCGAATAGCGCCACGCCGCCACCACGTACACCACGCCAGCCACGAAGGCCAGCAATAGCAGCAACGGTATGATGCGCGTCAGCCTTGCAACCATGTTAGAACGTCACCTTCGGCGCAGCGGAGGCACCCTCCTCGGCGGCAAAGCTCGGACGTTCCTTGAATCCCATCATGCCTGCGAAAAGCACGGCAGGGAACGTCTGGATGGCGGTGTTGTACTTCATCACCGTATCGTTGAAGCTCTGGCGCATGTAGCTGATCTTGTCTTCGGTGTTCGACAGCTCGGCTTGCAATTGCTGGAAGTTGGCGTTCGCCTTCAAGTCAGGATAGGCTTCGGCCACCGCGAACAAGCTTTTCAGGGTCTCGGTAAGGTGGTTGTTAGCCCCCATGCGTCCTTCGGGAGTGCTTGCGCTCGCCACAGCCGCACGAGCCTGCGTCACGGCGTCCAACGTAGCGCTCTCGTGCTGTGCGTAACCCTTCACGGTTTCCACCACGTTCGGGATAAGGTCCAAACGCCTCTGAAGCTGCACATCGATCTGCGCCCAAGCGTTGTCCACCATGTTGCGAAGCTTCACCAGCTTGTTATAGAGCGCGATGATGAACACGATGAGCACTACCGCTATCGCGACAAGGATGATTACCGCTGTCATGGCTTCCTCCTTCTACCGGGTGCCTACATTCCGCGACCTTGAAGATCGTGGTTCTCTGCAAATCGCAGTCCGAGCCCTTATAAGGTCAAGGCGCCCTCCCAAAACGGGGTGCTCCGACCCTGGATACAGCATAAACGACATCGCTACGCTGGAATCCCCTACGCTGCAAGGTTTGTCTAGCAATTCGTGGTAAGCGTCGCCTTGAAGGGACCGAACGTGGTGGTGCGGGCCCACCATCCCTTGGCCTGCGCGTCGGTTGCCACCTTTGCCGCCGATGCGAAGGAATCGCATGCCGCGAACACCGCGGCGCCGCTGCCGGACATCATGGCATTGCAAACGCCCGGCTGCTCCTGCAGCCATTCGCGCACGGTGCGGATCCCCGGATTCAGCTGCTCGCTGGCCTTCGCCATATTGTTCAGAAACGGGACGCTCATAGCGTACTCCGCCGATTCCGCCGCTTGCGCATCCTCGGCAGAAATAGGCTGGGGGTCTTCGTCGATCTTCTTGTATGACTCGGCGGTGGAAACGCCGCCTTCGGGCTTCACCAGCACCAGGAAGTCGTTCATCGGCTTGAGCGTGCGAACCAGATTCTCGCCGATGCCGTCGTAAAGCGCGCAACCGCCCTGCAAGAAGAAGACCACGTCGGCGCCCAGCTGAGCGGCAACCTCTTTGATTCGCGGATCCAAAACGCTTTCGCCCCATAGAACCGCCGAGCCCAGCAGCGCCGCTGCCGCATCCGACGAGCCGCCGCCCAGGCCCGCCTGAACGGGGATGCGCTTCTCGAGATGCACGCGCATCGTTTCCTCTTCGCCCAGCGTGCGGCCAAACGCCTCTGCCAATTTCAAGATAGCCTTCACCACGATGTTGTCCTGCGGATCGACATCCAGGGGAGCCAGCCCCTCGAAGCTGCGCGTGGTCAGCTTCACCGCTTCACCGGTGCCCGGAATGATCTTCATGCGCAGCACGTCATGCAGCATCAGCGCATGCATCGTCGTGGACACCTCGTGGTATCCATCATCGCGTACGCCCTTGACGTTCAGGTACAGATTCACCTTTGCCGGGGCAACCAGCTTGAGCGAACCCATTCCGGCAAACTCGCGCGCTTCCACGTCCTGGGCAACGCGAGCTATGTCGAGCATGTCCACGGACCCTTCCAATGTTTCACGTGAAACATTCTGTTTTTCGTCTTGCTGCATCACTGCTGCTCCGTTCGTTTCTTTCGACGTGCCTTGAAGAATTCTCGCAATATGGTTGCGCATTCCTCGGACAACACGCCGGCCTTTACGTCGAATGTATGGTTGAGGCGCTTATCCTCATGAATGGAATACAACGTGCCCAAAGCACCCGCTTTCGGATCGGGCGCACCGAACACACAGCGGTCGACCCGAGCCTGGTGCATGAGCCCGGCGCACATGATGCACGGCTCCAGGGTCACGTACACCGTGCAGCCCGTAAGCCTCCACACGCCAAGTTCGGCCGCCGCCATCTTCATGGCAACGAACTCCGCATGCCCTGCGGGATCTTGCTGCGTCTCGCGGATATTGCATGCCCGCGCAATCACGCGAGGCTCGGCAAGCGGTCGACGCGTTGCTTTGTCGATAGGGTGGTACACAACCACAGCGCCGATGGGGACCTCTCCCATAGCCGCCGCACGTTGCGCCTCCTCAAGCGCCATGTGCATGTATTCTTCGTCATTCATAAGCATCATTATATGGTATCCTAGCAAGCTACATGGAGGAATGGCCGAGTGGTTGAAGGCGGCAGTCTTGAAAACTGTTGAGCCGCAAGGTTCCGTGGGTTCGAATCCTACTTCCTCCGCCAGAATGCTATCGCCCGGGTCCCCGGGCGTTTTCTTTTTTGAAACCAAACCAGCCCCAGCTGCCCATTTGCAAAGCAGAGCCACGCGAACGTCGCGACCCGAAAGATAGCGATAGAACTGCTTAGTTTTATGTAACTTTAAACTCTTTCGCCTACTTACTCATCCTAAAACAACGCAAAAGCGCCCGGAAGAGATCCGGGCGCTTCAACAGGGTTTTGCGTTGCGTTGCGCTTAGCGCTCGTCCATAGGGATATACGCGCGCTTCTTGCTGTAGATCGACTTGTACGCGGGACGGATGATGCGCTTGCCCGAGACGATTTCCTCGAAGCGATGCGCAGCCCAGCCCGACATGCGAGCACAGGCGAACAGCGGGGTGAACAGATCCTCCGGAATGCCCAGCATGGAGTACACGAAGCCAGAGTACATGTCCACGTTCGCGCACATGTCCTTTCTCGTGCCTTTCTCATTGAGGATCACCTCGGGTGCCAGGCGCTCGATCTTCTCGAGCAAACGGAATTCGGCTTCGAATTCCGTGCCTATGGCCAGCTTCTCGGCAAAGCGTTTGCAGATGACGGCGCGAGGGTCGGACAGCGTGTACACCGCATGGCCCATACCGTAAACCAGACCGCTCTTGTCGTAAGCCTGCTTGTTCACGATCTTAGCGAGATACGCCGCAACCTCGTCATCGTTCTCCCAATTGACGACGTTGTCTTTGATCTCCTTCTGCATGGCAAGAACCTGGTGGTTCGCGCCACCGTGCTTGCGGCCCTTCAGCGACCCGATCGCCGCCGCGTACGTGGAATACGCATCCGTATCGGCGGACGTCAGCACATGCGTGGTGAACGACGAGTTGTTGCCGCCGCCGTGCTCGGCATGCAGGCACAGCATGATGTCGAGCATACGCGCTTCCTCAGGCGTGAACTGCCTGTCGGGGCGCAGCATGGACAGAATGGTCTCCGCCGTGGACTGACCCGGGATGAAACGATGCATGATCATGGACTCGTTGTTGTAACGCGCGCGAATCGCGTAGTACGTCAGCACCATGATGCGGGGGAGACGGGAGATAAGGGAGATGGCGGTGCTGATTTCGTGCTGGACGGATCGATCCTCAGCGTTTTCGTCGTAGGCGTACAAAAGCAGGATGGTCCGAGCCAGCACGTTCATGATATCGGGAGGGGTGTCGCGCATGATCATGGACGCGGTGAAACCATCGGGCAACTCACGCTGGGCATCGATGGTGGCGATATAGTCGGAAAGCTGCTGCTCCGTGGGAAGCTCGCCCATCAGCAGCAAATAGGACACCTCTTCATAGTTGAATCGGCGATCCTTCGCATCAACGCCCAGAAGGTCGTATAGGTCGTACCCGCGCAGGCGCAGCTCGCCCTCGTCGGCGCGTTTCTCGCCATCGGACATGACGTAGCCATGCACGTTGGAGATGCCCGTCAAACCCGCCAGCACGCCGGTTCCATCGGCATTGCGCAGGCCGCGCTTCACATCGTAGCGTTTGTACTTTTCAGCATCGATAGAATTGATGCTCTTGAAATTCTCGTACAGGTCGATTTTCTGCGTGCCGCCCATTACGTTCCCTTCCTTTCGTGTCATTCATTCCCGCCGCTTCAAAACCAGCAATGCCCGCGCGAGGCGGGCATTGCTGGTTGTTGCTCAAACGATATGCTATTTTGCAGCGCCGATGCGGCAGATGGTGGTGCCGCAGTCAGGGCACTTGCCCTTCGTGATAGGCTTGCCGTTCTTCGTGACGCCCTCAACGGGATCCTTCATGATCTTCTTCGCCTTGCATTTCACGCAATATGCCTCGATAGCCATAGTAAACCTCTCTAGTTGCCGTATAAGAGTGCAGGCGCCGTGAATCGGTGAATGCACTTTCAGTTCGTGCTCGCGCGGGCTGAAATTATAGGCCAGCGGCCGTCCAGTCTGATAACGAGCATGTTACAGGCCTTACATATTCTTCAACAACTCCATAAGAAAGTCCACGTTGGAGGCCAGTTTCTTCTCGTCGATGTTCTCGACGATGTCATCTTGCTGGCCATACAGCGCAGGCTTGCCGCCTTCCATGCCCACCAGATGGGTAACCTGGCAGCCATGCTTCGCCGCATACGATGCAGCGCTTTCCTCGCCGAGCAGCGCACCGGATGCCACCTTGATGCCGGTAGCCTGCGAGGCCTTGCGGATATAACGCTTCATACGCGACGATGCCTTCGAGGGCTTCAAGAAGCCCTCGCGCTCGATCATGGTCAGATCGCCGGCGCCGATAGCATCGATATCGACGATGAACGCACCTCGCAGCTCGGACTGATGAGCTTCCAGGAACGCCTTCATGCCGGAATTCTGAGCAAGCTCGGAGCCCAGAGCCACGAACCACACTTCGGCATCGATGTCCGGGTTGCGGAACTGGTACACCTCGTTGAGCTCCTCGTTGAGCTCAACAGGCGTGGGCACTGCCGCCGCGGCCGCTTCGTCGGCAAGCTCCTCGGAGGACAGGTTGCTGTTCTCCATACGACGTGCGGAGTAAGCGCCGCCATGCCACGGACGGAAGCGGTTGGACCCGGACTGCTCGTCGTCTGCCACGTCGTTGACATTGAACGAATCATCGTACGCAACTTGGGAAGCCTCTTGGCCTGCCGCCTCGACGTCGATCGGCTGAGGCTTCCATGCCTGAGTTGCGCCGAGGTCGTCGCTCTGCAAAGCGGGCAGAGCCTGCGTAGCCCCAGGATACGCTGCAACATTCTGATCGGCTTCGACAGCGTAATCACCCTGATACTCGCCCTGCTCGTAGTGCTCTTCCTGGAAGCTCTCCCAGCCGCCGCGCGCCTTTCCGGCGGCACGGGCCTCGAAGTTGTCGTCCACGTCAAGCCACTCCTGCGGCGTATCCTCTTCGTCGTCCTTGCGATGAAGGAACTTGTCGAACAGGCGGCGGAAGCGTGACTTGGGCATCTCCATGTAGCCAGGTCCCGCAAACGCACCCGTTTCGGTGAAGTGGTCGTCGTAAGCAGAATCATCCGCATCGTCGACGTACATGTCCTCAGGATCCATGGTGCTGGCAAGCTCGCTGCTCACCGGAGCGAACGAGCCGGTTGCACCGGCGGTGCCGAAGCTTGCGGCAGCGCTCACACCCGGCTGGGCCTGAGCAGCATCCGCTGCCTTGATCGAGCCGGACAGCGAAGGCAGGGATGCGAGCAGGGAAGACTTGGAATCCTTCTTCTCACCGGGTTCCCCAGCCTCTTCGCCCTCCTGCTCATGGGAGGCCTTGATATCGGAGGACCCGATGGAGGGAAGCAAGTTCAGTAGGCTGCGCGCCGCGGTCTTGCCGGCGGATTCGACGTCGGCAAGCGGAGCGCGCTGCTTCACTGCCGCCGCAACGGGGGCAGCAGGCGCAGTCGCGGAGACTTCCGGCAAGATGACGGGAGCCACCGGGGCCACGGAGACATCCGGGATATCAAGCGGCTTGGCCTGCAGCTCCGGCACCGTCTCATCTGCGGACTCAGACGCGGGTGCGGGCATAGGCACCGCGGGAGCGTTTGCCGCATCGACACGACCGGCCTCGTTGATGGAAGCCTGCGTCACGTCGACGCGATTGCCCGAGCGAGGAGCGTCGGATTGGCGGGACTGGGCCTCTTCCTGCACCTTGCGCGGATCCAGGAACGCCGGCATGGGAACATCGCCCATCGGGGGGACATCCTCAAGATGGAGCTTCGTGACGTCGATCGGGGGCGTAGCTGCCGTGGCGAAGGGATCGGCAACCTCGGCGGAAGCGACAACTTGGGCCTGAACAGGATCAGGTGCGGAAACCTGCGCGGGAGCAAACTGCGCGACGGGCTGCTGAGCGGTCATCTGCTCGAGTGCGGGCTCTGCCACGGGAGCAGAAGCCTCGGGGACGGGAGCTGCAACCACGGCATCGTTTTGAGGCGCTGCAGGCGCCGTCTCGTCAGCGGAAGCCGTCTCAACCTGCGCATCGAGCTGCACAGCCTGCTGAGATGCGGGGGGCTGGATAGCAGGATGCTCTTGAACAGGTGCCTGCTGCATCTGCGAAGCCTGCTCAACCGCCGACACCGCATTCACGGAGACTTCGGAGGATGCGGCGTTCGCGACCGGTTGCTCGGTTTCGGGCTGCACCGCGGGCTGCACGGGCGCGATGGTCGCCCACTGCGGAGCGCGAACCTCTCGGATAGTGTCGCGATCAATGTCGAAGGAGCGCTCGAGCTCATGCTCCACGATGTTGTTCGCCTTCGCGAAATGACCGGCACTTTCGGCAACCGCGGCATCAAGGGCGCTAGCGTAACGGGAGCGCTGCGCCGGCTTCTCGGCGTTGCGGGGCTTCTTGGCCTTTTCCTGAGCGCGGGCATACCAATCAGGCACGCTTGCCTGCGCTGCGCGCTGTTGCTCCGCGGCGGGCTGCATCTGCTGGGCAGCGGCCTGCTGAGCCGCTGCTTGCTGAGCCGCTGCCTGCTGGGCCTCGAATTCCGCCTGCTGCATTGCCGCCTGCTGGGCCTCGAACTCTGCCTGAGCCTTTTTGGCTTCCTCTGCCTGCTGGGCCTCAAGAGCCTGCTGCTCCTGCTCTGCCGCAAGACGAGCCTGCTCGGCATCGCGGCGGGCGCTCTCGATGGCGCGCGCCTCCATGCGCTGCATTCGAGCTTCCTCTTCAGCTTCTTCGCGATCATGTCGCTCGATCTTCTGGAGATTGCGCTCAACCTCTTCAGCGGTCATGCCGTCGACGGGCTTGCCCGACAACGCCGAGATTGCAGCCTTGGCGGCAATGAGGCTCTCCTCATCCTCCATGGAGGAACAGGGGTGGGAGGAATACACTAACTCGGCACCTTCAGGAACAAGGCCGCTCTCATACGCGGCCTCCGGTCCATGCATCAGGGCATCCTCGCGCTCGGCGATCTCGGCTTCGCTCACGCGGCCTGCGCCGATACGACGAGCCAGCTCAAGCAGGGCGGCAACGCCGGAAGCATTGCAGTTCGCACCCTCGTTGTAAGCAGCAGTCTGATGTAGCGCACCAAGAGCCAGCGGGATAGCAGTGAGCAGCATGGCGATAACGATCAGCAGCGTGAAGATCGTGGTAAGCGTACCTTCGGAAGAACCCAGTGCAACGCCCTTGATGAGTAGCAGCACGGGAAGGGCGACCATCGCACCGAAGGAGATCTTACCGACAAGCGGCATGACCTGAGCCGTGGGACCGGCAAGCTCAGCACGCACCTTGCCGGTGTCATAGCGAGCCACCAGGATAACCTTTCGGCGACGAGCACCTTCGCCATCCTCAGGCGCTGCGGGGGCGTACTTAGCCACAACGTTTTGGCTCACACCTTTTCCCAGAAGCTTCGAGATGATGGGCTTATCCAAATATTCCGCCGCGAACAAGCCGGCGGCTGCAAGGCAACCGATAACCCCGATGATGCTCAGCACGGGCACAATCAACGACAGCAAGGCGAGCACCACAGCTGCGCCGCAGCAAATCATGCTAGGCAGATGAGGGTCGCCGACCCCATTGAAATCCTCGATGTTAGCAGGCAAGCCTGCTTCCTTCTGGAATTGCTCGGTAATGTACAACGCAGCCTGCTGTTCCTCTTCGGTGCCAGCGGGACGGGCGCCGATCTCCTGCGACAGGTATGCGATATGCTCTTTAATATCCGGCATTTTTGTGCCTTTCGTTCCTCAATTACAGCAAGGCATATACGGATTGCAGTATACGCTATTTGCCTTGCGCGCCCAAATAATCACGTATAACTGCATCACTGGCACCGGCAGCCGCGCGCTGTCCGGCATAGCTTCTGATAGCCTCAGCCCACGTTGCGAAATACGCATCTTTGACCAATTGCTTCGGGTCGCTTGGCAAGGCTGCAGCCATCGTCGCAGCCTCCTCTTCGGCAGCGTTATACGCATCGTTTCGCGCGATGGCCTCATCCTTATTTTTCGCGGTGAGGGCCTCGTCAGACTGCACCGCCAAGTCCATCGCTTCCATCCGCTTTTCCACATACTCGATCAGCGGTGAAACATCAGCGGTTGGGCAATCCGCTTGAAGCGACTTGAGCTGACCCAGGCTCCTGGAAAACGTTTCCTTCGCTTCCAAGGTATTTTCTTTGGAAGCATCGACCTCGTTCCGCCCGGCCAGTTTCGTTGCCTCGCGAACCTGGGCATCCGCATCCAGCACCAGCTGCCACGCAGCGTCGCATTCCTTTGCCGCCTGCTCAGCATCTTCCGACGTCTCAACCAGCTGCATGCCTTGCGTTATCATGCCTTGACGCGCCGTTATCGATATCACCGTCTGATTGGCAACTTCGCGGACGGAAGGATCGGAAAGCTTTTCGGAGACGTTGCGCGCCTTTCCATCGGCATCGATCAGCAACTGCTTGGTTTGCTCGACGGAGGACAGGACATCTTGTCTCTTTCCTTCGCTTTCAGCTGCAAAGGGATCATCCACTATCGCGTCTATTTGCAAGATGGTCTCATCAGCTTCGGTAACCAGTCTCAGCGCATCCATAAGCTCGGATTCGTATCCTTGCTGCTCGATGACCTGACAATGCCACGTCCAAACGCCAACGGATACGATTACCAACGAGACGGCTACCACAACGGATACCGCAGCAATCCTTCCCTTGCGTCGACGTGCTTTTCTTCGAGCTATCTCTTGCTCGATAGACATGCGCTTAGCACCAGCCGGCGTTTGGGACGAAGCCTCTTCGCTATAACCTGATGCGTGGGTAGCCTTATTGCGTTGGGTTGCTTGCTTAGCGGATTTCCGTTTAAACCAGACTCCGCTTCGCCGTCTGCGAGCACCACTTTCGGCAGCATGCGAACCGGCCAACGCCCTATGGTTGGATGTTTCACGTGAAACATGTTCGCCTGTTTCACGTGAAACACTCTGGGTATTCGTATCTCTGCGATCGGCAAGCAAATCCCTCAGGCTGAATCGCTGAGTTGTTTCCTTATATTTAGCAGCATCGAGAACGCTGAACGATATCTCGTTGGACGTTCCGTGCGTCCTCTCTTTGATATGAGCTGCTCGGGCGATTTTATCGTCTCGTCTTCTCATATATGCCGCCAGGTTCAGCCTCGGTTCGTTGCCGCCAATTCAGCAACGATTTGAGCGGCGGGCAGCACCTTGATGTTGCTGCTTGGCAAGGAATTCAGGAATACCTTCCCATAGCTCTTCGAAACCAACCTATGATCTGCGAGGATCAGCGCGCCAGTGTCATCGGCACGACGAATCAATCGACCAGCCGCCTGCTTCACCTCGAGCACCGCCGCGGGCAGCACATAATGTCGCCAAGCTTGGTCATCGCGTTCCGCACGCTCGCAAGAGAGCGGATCGGTGGGCTTCATGAAGGGGAGCTTAGGAATGACGACGCCTTTCAGCGTTGCACCCGGGGCATCGAACCCTTCCCAGAAGCTTTTCAGCGCGAACAGCGACAAGTGCTCGTCAGCAAGGAACTCATCACGCAGGCCCTTCACCGACACGCCCCACTTCTGGCACACCAAGCGCAAATCATCGCTTTTCAGTTCAGGTTGAACATAGTCGAAGCAACGCTCCATCTCGCGACGGTTCGTGAACAGCGTGAGCATCGAACCTTGCTGCGCTTTATGCGCCTCAACAAGGAACTTCTGCAGGGTAGCCATATAGCTAGGCTCGTTCGGTTCGGGCATATCGGCCACAACGTACACCGTCATGTTCTTATCAAAGTCATAGCTGGAATCAAGCTGGCAGGTTTTGACCGGAGAGAACTCTCCCTGACCCAAGCCCATAGCGTTCGTGAAGCCATCGAAGCTCCCATTGACAGACAGCGTTGCCGATGCGAACACCACCGAATGCGTAGATGCATAGAGCGTATCGTTCAGCTTTCCGCCGACGTTAACGGGCATGCCTTGCAGCTTTTCTCCGACGCGGTCCTTCTTCCGGCACAACGTTGCAGCATACGCATAGCTTTCGTTGGGGTCCTCAAGGATCACCTGCACCGCATTGACCTGTTCCTTCAAGTCGATGGCCATCGCGGCTATCTCGCGTTGTATCGCGGCTGCGTTCTCGATGTCTTCAAGATATGCCACCAGATTCTGGCAAGCCGCGATCAGCTTCTCGGCAGATTCCCGCATCGCGACGCCCTTGTCCACGATATCGCCGAACGTGGCGGAACTACGGATGTCGCTGTTCACCCACAGCTCAACAATCTCGTAGCCGCGCCCATGCCGGTTCGTATCGAAGAACAGCAGACCCTTCAGGCTGGCACAGAAGGCTTCGGCGGTCTGACGATACGCCTCGCCCGCACTCTTGCCTTTTTGCGTGAGCGTATAGAACAGCGTTTCGCTTTCCTCTTTCGCGCCGTTCAGGACCACACGGCGCTCCGCGCGGGCGAACACGTTCCTACGAGCATCATCTGCCGCTACTCGGCGCGCCTCTCGAAGGATATTCTCAGCATCAAGCTCGATGGAGAAAGCACGGCGCGCCTCGCTTTCGGCACCATGGGCCTCATCGACAGCCCAGTAGCGAACCGGCGGCAGCAAACCGCCGTCGGCAGCCATGTCGCAGAACAGCAGGCTATGATTGGTAACCAGGATGTCGGCAGCTTCGGCACGCTTGCGCGCCCCGTGGACGAAGCACAGGTTACCGAAGAACGGGCACCTGCGGCGCAGGCATTCCTGGCTGCTCGTCGTGATCGCCTTTCGCGGCAGCAAGCGATAGTCAAGCTTCAAACCGTCGATATCGTCGTATTCCGTTTGCTCGATAAACGAAAGCAGCGCCGCCATCGCAGGGGCTTGCGACAGCTCTTTGCCCTGAATCTCCTTCATTGCAGCGCCATCATCCACCACGCTGCGAATCTTACGAAGGCAAGGATAGTGGGAGAATCCCTTCAACGGCGCACACGTCAAAGGCTTTGCATCGGGATCGGATGCGCGCAACGCCTTCGCAAGCGCGGGAACCTCTTTGAACACCAGCTGATCGAGCAAAGCATTCGTTTTGGTTGCCACGCCAACGGTGATGCCGTTTCTCTGCGCGGTAAGCGCCAGAGGAACCAGATACGCCATGGATTTACCGACGCCGGTTCCGGCTTCAACCACAAGATTATCCCCAGAAGCGAACGCATCACGCACCGAAGTGCTCATATCTCGCTGCTCGGCACGCGGCTCGTAATTCTTATACAAGTTGCCCACAAGACCCTCTTGGCTGAAGGCTTTGTCAATCTCCTCGACAGTGGGGTATTCCATGCTGCGCATAGGGTCGGAGGCGATCGCATCCGCATCAACCTTCGGCCTGCTCTCGATCTTGCGAAGACGATCGCGACGAATGGATTGCAGCGAGAACAAATCGAGCTGGCTCGTTGCCCACGAGAGCTGCCCCTCGTTTGTTTCACGTGAAACAATGTCGCGCGCAGCGTCTTCGACCAAGGCGGCTTCATCGGACGCTATGTCAGCAGCATCGCCGGAATGGTCGGCGAAGTACTGGAAAACAACCTGGGTTTCCCACTGCTCAGGCGTTGCAAGGGATGCGATTTTAGCCACAAGGGGCTTCGGCATGGCATCCACCGCAGCCAGCAGAATACGGAACACGGCACACGTAGCCGCAACGTCATCGTCTGCGCGATGCGTGGAAACCGGCGCCCCGAAGGTGCGAACCAAGTCGATAAGTCGATGGGATTTCAGGCGGGGGAGAGCAATGCGAGCAAGATCCAAGGAGTCAAGCCAGGTGTTTTCCAGCAAAGGATAGCCGCTTGGATGTCGCGTGGTGAAGGTGCGATCGAAGGCGGCATTATGGGCCACAAGCTTCGAATCACCAACAAACTCGGCGAGCTGCGTGAGTGCTTCTTCCGGAGAAGGAGCGTCGGCAACGTCCTCGTCATGAATATTGGTCAGATGCGCAACATCTTCTGGAATAGGCTTTCCGGGGTTTACGAACGTTACGAACCAATCGACAATCTCGCCCTTATCCATGCGGGCTGCCGCAATCTGCGTCAACTCATCGTGATTGAACGAGAAGCCGGTTGTCTCGGTGTCTATAACGACGATATCGCGGTCAAGCTCACCGTAATCGCTTTCTTTCGAAGCATCAGCAAGCGATGCATAGCGATCGACGATCGCCTGAGGGGTTCCATCACTGATATACGCGAGCAAATCACCACGCACGGCATATTCCTTATCTCCCACATGGATGCTTCCATGTTTGCTTCTATCACTTTGTAACCTTCTTATTGTAAGTCAGCCGGCATCGATGGATGCCGGGTATTCCGCTTCTTCGTTTGTGTTACGCTTTTTTCACTTCATTTCAGATAGGAGACCCCATGCTGCCTGATTGCTATTTCGGCGCATATGCCCGCTTTGACACCACTTCAAAGAAAGATGCGGCGATTCTGCTTGGATCGAATTGCATCATCGGCGACGTTTTCAATATCGAGTTCAAGCCCTTGAAAGGCCAAATACGCGCATGGGTCGTAAACGATTACGGCGATACCCTAGGCTATCTTGATGAGCAAACGTCCCATAATCTCAATTTGCTTGCCGCTAAAAGCTGGGAAATGCATGCCGTCTTGTCTTTCGTCGCTTTCACCGATCAGCCGGAACCGGGTTTCTACTGGGGCGAAGTCGCGCTCTTCTGTTACGACAAGGTGCATCAATCTGATTTCGATACTTTCATGCGCACGACCATGAAATCGCTTGCGCAAGGCATACGCCCGCGTATCGACATCAAGAATCAAGGTGTGCAATCGATTCTTGATTCCCATGGAACCTGGCAACCTTCGCAGCGAGCTGATATGCCCAAGGGCGACAGCCATACCGCCATTCTCAAGAAATCCCGGGGCTTCACCGACTTGATGGTCCAAAAGAGCAGGGAAGGGAACAAGGGCTGTTTTTTGATCAGCTGGGCATTCTTGCTAGCATTGGTTGCATTGGTGGTGTTCGGCTTAAAAAGCTGCGGGCTGTTTTAGACGCACCCTCCACTAAACTTCGTTGGCCCTTGGCTTTCTTAAAGGATATTTCAAGGGTTCGCTCGACACTACGGAGTTCATCCTGTCATAGGACGACATAAAGTTTTTAGAAGATTATTCGATCTTGAATCACCGCATCGAGATCAACTTTTAAATCAACGGACGACATAATGGCCTGCTCTACGAATAAGAACCCGTCCTCCGAATCAACCTTAACGCTACACAACCCGTTAGAGCATCGCATGGCGCTAAGCTACAAACAGAGGGGCTGACCCCGGAACGCTTCCGGAATCAACCCCTCTGTTTGCCATGTATCCTTTGTCCAATGGCATCCATTTCTGTTTGCCACGTATTCTGTATCCAACGACATCCATTTCTCGAGGGTGCGCTGAATTGTTTTAGGTCGCCTGTTTATGGATGGGCGACCCTTTCAATCGACTGTCAAACAAACTTGTTCTGCAAACCCGTTTATCGCACAGGCTCTTCCAGGGCAAGCTCGATAAGTTTGGTGCACAGCTCGGGGAAGGTCATGCCTGCGGCGCGAGCGGCATCGGGAAGAAGAGACGTAGCCGTCATACCGGGAATGGTGTTCGTCTCCAACGCCCAGCAATCACCGTTGTCTTCCAAGATGAAGTCAGTGCGAGAGGTGCCGCTGCACGAGAGCGCTTTGTGAGCGTTTTCCGCCTCGCGCTGCATAACCTTCGTCACATCGTCGGGGATGCGCGCAGGGCAGATATGCTGAGAGCCGCCCACGGCATACTTCGACTCAAAGTCGTAGAAATCGCTCTTGGGAACGATTTCGATAACGGGCATAGCCTTCGGCTCATGGTTCCCCAGAACAGCGACAGTGAATTCACGGCCCTTGATATAACGCTCGATAAGCGCCTCGTCATCGATATCGAGCGCCTTCTGCAAAGCATCTTCGATGGCTTCCGCGCCCTCCACGATGAACACGCCGATAGCGCTGCCCTCGGTACCGGGCTTCACAACGACCTTCTCGCCCATAGACGAGATGACCTGTTGGATATCAACCTTGTCACCCTTGCTAACCGTCAAGGACGGAGGAGTGGGGATACCCTCGCGCTCGTAGAAGACCTTTGCCTTCACCTTGTCCATGGCAAGCGCGCTCGCCCACACACCAGAGCACGTGTAAGGGATGCCGACGATATCGAGCAAACCCTGCACTGTACCGTCTTCGCCATATTTGCCATGCAGGCAGAGGAACGCCACGTCGAACGGTTCCTCAATCAAACGCTTCAGGTCTTCCTTGTTCGCCGGATCGATATCAGTGACGGAAAAACCCGCCGTCTCCAAAGCTTCGCGAGCACCCTTACCGGATGCCAAGGAAATTTCACGCTCGTTGCTTTTGCCGCCGCATAAAAGAGCGACACGACAAGAACGAGGATCGATACTTGAAGACATGACTCCTTCTTTCTCCTTTAGAGATCGTATTGCTGCAGTATAGCAAAACCCGCACACGGGCTTCACAGCATGCAAGGTAAGCGCTGATGTTTCACGTGAAACAGGTATAATGACCCGCATGAATACACCAATCAAAAACTTCACCCAAAGCGACCTAGCTTCCCTTATGAAGGAACTCGGTCAACCATCCTTTCGCGCGAAACAGCTTTACGAGTGGCTCTACAGCAAAGGCGCTCAAAGTTACGAAGACATGACCAACCTGCCCGCTAAGCTTCGAGCCCAGCTTTCCGAGGAATACCCGTTATACGTGCCAAGCGTGCTAGAGGAGGCCGTTTCCAACGACGGCACCCATAAGCTGCTCCTGGAATACCACGACGGCGTATGCGTTGAAACCGTTGCCATCCCATCACGCAACGGCGACCGTCTTACGGTCTGCTTCTCCACGCAAGCCGGCTGCCCTATGGCGTGTGCGTTTTGCGCGACGGGGAAAGAAGGCCTTACGCGCAATTTAACCGCAGGCGAGATCGTCGATCAGATCGTCACAGTACAGCGCCTTATAGGGCGTCGCGTGACCAATGTCGTCGGCATGGGACAGGGCGAACCGCTGCTGAACTACGACAACGTCTTGGGTGCGCTGCGCATCATCAACGACGAAAAAGGCTTGGGTATCGGAGCGCGTCACATCTGCATCTCCACGTGCGGCATCATTCCTGGAATCGACCGATTCGCGGAAGAGCCCGAGCAGTTCACACTTGCCGTGTCCCTTCATGCAGTACGACAGGATGTACGCCTTGAGCTGATGCCCAAAACCAGCGGTTTCCCCTTGCCAAAGCTTAAGCAAAGCCTGCTGCGTTATATCGAGAAAACGAACCGTCGCGTCACGTTCGAATACATCATGATCGATGGCGTTAACGACACTGATGCGGACCTGACGGCGCTGCTGGACTTCTGCAAGGGATTGCTTTGCCATATAAACCTGATTCCCATCAACTCGATCCCTGAATCACCGTATAAGCCAAGCGCCTCCAAAACCATCGACAAATGGATCGCTGAAACAGGCCGTCACGGGATAGAGACCACGTTGCGAGATTCCAGGGGATCTGATATCGCCGGCGCCTGCGGACAGCTGAAGAACACGTTCACGAACGGACGATAGCAAGTGCGCTTATCAAGTGCGGGCCCCGCAAACGGTAGCAATTGATGCCCTATCGCGTTTGCAAAGGCAGCACAAACCGATTTCATAGCCCTATAACCTCCCGATGCTTTCCTGGATATCACCGAAAGCATCGGGAGGTTTCTTCTTCGCAGACATGACCGCTCACTGAGAACAAAGGCCGCGCTTCCCCGTAATGGCACAAACCCCTAAATCGAAAGCGCACGATATCTATCGGGTTATCAGATCGACAACTCAATATGCCCTTGACTTCTTCAGCACCGGTGACGGCAACGAATACATAATCACTCGTTTACTTTGCTTGAAAATCGAAATCCCTTATGCGAGGTTCGAAGCAAGAATACCCTTGAACAGACGCTCGAGATCGTCTTCGTCCTTAAACTCGATTTCAATCTTATTCTTACCGTTGACGGATTTTACCTTAACCGGCGTATCCAGAACATCCTTAAGCGTACGGGCAACCTTTCGATATTCCTTCGGCACAGGAGTCTTCGGCTTAGCGTTCTCATTTTTCTTTCCGGAGAACAAGCGCGCCAAAGCCTCGGCTTCGCGAACAGACAGCTTTTCCTCAACCAGCTTACGCGTCAGACGCTCGCGTCCTTCTTTCGTGGGAATGGAAAGGATAGCTCGTGCGTGACCGGCGGTAATCTTCTCCTCGAACAGCAACTGTTGGGCTTCCTCGGGAAGCTCCAGCAAGCGCAAGGCATTTGCGACCGTGGAACGACCCTTCGACATCGCCTGAGCAACCTCAGCCTGCGTCATGTTCAATCGTTCCATCATGCGGCGATAACCGTACGCTTCCTCAATGGGATTAAGATCAGAACGCTGGATGTTCTCAATAAGCGCAAGCTCCAGAGCCTTATCATCACTAGCTTCTTTAACTCGAATAGGCACTTGCTGCAAACCTGCCAACTTCGATGCCTGCCAACGACGCTCGCCGGCGATGATCTGATACGTGCCATCCTCAAGCGGACGCACCAGAATCGGCTGCAAAAGCCCGTCTTTTTGGATAGAAGCGGAAAGCTCCTCCAGCTCTTCGCGCTTGAAATTCGTACGAGGCTGATCGGGGTTAGGGGCAATCGCATTGATGCCCACTTCGTTCACTTCACGAGATTGCGCATCGCCGTCGTTTTGCACAGCAGCAGAAGACGTTGCCGTGCGCTCAAACACTTCCTGAACAACAGGACGCGCAGCACGCTGGGCAACCCCCTTGATGGTAACCTCAACGCCGTTTTCAACGATCGACTCAGGCTCCTGCTCTTCATAGGAAGAGCAGGTAACGGCCTCGCGAGCCGTCCGAGGCTCAGGCGATTTTTGCGCGGGAACGGTCTCGCGAATCACTTCACGCTCGGGCTGAGGCTTCGGTTGAGACTGCTGCGGCTGCTCGGCATCCACGCGCACACGTTGCGGCTCCTCCTGAGGAATAGCCTCCTCATAGGCACCGCCCAACAACGAGTTCAGACCACGACCAAGACCACCACGACCATTCCTAGCCACGGGCAATCACTTCCTTAGCAAGACTCATGTACGACTGGGCACCCTTGCCCGAAGGGTCGTACAGGGTTATCGGTTGACCGAAGCTAGGAGCCTCGGAAAGCTTTACGGTACGGGGAATCAGCGTCTCGAACACCAATCGCCCGAAATAGCTGCGCACCTCCTCGACCACTTGGCGGGACAGCGTGGTTCGACCATCGTACATGGTCATAAGCACGCCGTAGATATCCAACGTGGGATTCAAGCGAGTTTTGACACGTTTCATTGAATCAAGGAGTTTTGTCACACCTTCCAATGCATAGAACTCGCATTGAATGGGGATAAGCAGCTTATCGGCGGCAACTAGGGCGTTAACCGTCAGCAAGCCTAGGGAAGGGGGGCAGTCAATGAAAATGTAATCATATTTACCGCGAAGAGCCCCGATGGCATCCTTGAGGCGATTCTCGCGCGCCATCTCGGAAACCAGCTCAACCTCAGCACCGGCAAGGTTGATGGTCGCCGGAACCAAGTCCAAACCCTCGCACACATCGGGGATGATAACCTCTTCGACGGGAACATCGTTGAGCAGCACATCGTAGATGCAATTCTGCACCTGACTCTTCTCGACACCAAGGCCGCTTGAGGAATTACCTTGAGGATCAAGGTCGACAAGAAGCACCTGCTTGCCCATCTCACCAAGCGCGGCGGAAAGATTGATTGCAGTGGTGGACTTACCCACACCGCCCTTCTGGTTGATGATCGCCATGATCTTCGTCTGGCCAACCACATGCTTCACCGGCTTCTTATCGCGGTAGGAGCGAATGGGCATAGGCTCGATTTCGGGGCGAGATTCAACAGGCTGCGGCTCAGGCTCAGACGAGCTATGAGGATCGCGCTCGACCACTTCGATGTGCTCGATGGCTATCTCATCCTCAACGGTATCTTCCTGTACGCGTTGTTCCTGCTGAACCGGCTCAGCTTGCTTTTTATCTTTCCTGAGGCCGTCGAAAAATCCCACAGGAACCCCCTTTCATGGTTTCAGACGCTAGTATACCGTGTTTCGTTTCACGCGTATAAAACCCCAACCCACAATGGGGACTTTTGAACGGAAATCAACGAAACCTCGATAAGAAAAAAGCCGCCCCTACAATATCGGGAACGGCTTATATCGCTACAGCGGCTTTTTCTGAGCCAAACCAGTTCTGCGAGGCAGCTTCAGCTTCGGCTTAGCAACCTTCTCATAGCACAGGATCCTGCGAGAGTAATCATCAAGCTCGTAGGTCTGATCATCGACCAGTTCCATGCCAACCTGTTTGCCGACGACGCGAGCGTGATCAAGCTCATCCTGTTCGACAAGGGCTTTGAAGCAGATAAGACGGCCACCCATCTTCAGCAGCGGGGAAGAGAGCTCCAGCAGAACGGAAAGCTTCGACAGCGCTCGGGCACTAATCGCAGCAAATTCCCCAGCCTGCTCGCGACCGAGATCTTCGATACGGCCAGCATATGTGGATACGTTGTCAAGCCCCAGCTCCCCAATGAAGCCATCAAGGATTTGAACCTTCTTCTGAACGGAATCGACTAGCAACGTAGGCCTACCGGTTTCAATGGCAAGCGGAATACCAGGATAGCCTGCACCCGTTCCAATATCGGCATAGCAGCCTTCGGGACAAGCATTCAAAGCATCAAGACCAAGCAGGGAATCCTGCACATGGAGCACCATGCCATCTTCCCAAGAAGAGATGCGCGTGATGTTCGTGGTCTTGTTGGCTTCGATAACCAACTCCAAATGTCGCCTGAGCAAGTCCTCGTGCATGAACCGTTCCTTCTGTCCTGTTGTTTCACGTGAAACATACTTTAACCCTTCATGCAGCATATTGGACTCCAAGGATATGAACCCCTTGAAAAACAAAGAGGCCGCATCCGAAGATGCGGCCTGGTAGGTTCCTGAAGTATCAGCCAAGAGCCAAATAGAAGCAACTGCCTAGAGCGGAACAACCACAACGTGGCGCGCGGAGCCCTCTCCCTCAGATGCCGTCTCAACGCGCTCGTCGTCACGAAGCGCGATATGCACGATGCGACGCTCATATGGAGTCATGGGGCGAAGCTTCACGCTGCGATGCTGCTTGGCAGCCTTTGCGGCAGCATTACGAGCAATGGACTCGAGCTTCTCTCGCTGACGATTCTTGTAACCCTCAACATCGACGATAACGGGATAACGAAAGCCCATAGTGCGAACGGTAATGGCAGACACCAGGAACTGCAACGCATCAAGGGTCTTACCATGACGGCCGATGAGGACAGCCAGGTCGTCACCGGTGATATCGAGGATAAGCTCGCCTTCATCGCCTTCGTACTCGTCAATGGTAACCTCACCGACATCGAAGTGCTTCAGGATGTCCTGGATAGTTGCGATGGCGGTATCCGCGATGCGATCAAGATCCTCGTCGCTGATGCCGTCTTGTTCGACCTGGGCGTCTTGAGCCTCTTCTGCGGTCAATTCCACGTTCTCTTCTTCTGCCATTTGCAGCTCCTTAGAACTAAAACCACAGTGCGCGGTGTTTCACGTGAAACACCGCGCACCATTACGCAAAATCGATTAAGCATGCTTTTTGGAGGTGTCCTTCTTCTTCGGACGCGGCTTTTTAGCCTTACGGGTGACATCGACCTCGATCGGCTTCACCTCGATGGTCTCCTCCTTCTCCGCATCGCGCTTCTTCATGATGCGCATGGAGATCTGCTGCTGGCACACGCCGATAATGGAGGAAACGCCCCAGAACAGAAGAACGCCAGCGGGGGAGCTCCAGCTGATCCACAGCATGAACAAGCTCATGACGCCAGCCATGATCATGGTCTGGTTACGCTGCGGGTTATCCTTCTGCCCCATCTGCATCAAGATCATGGGCAGGAACGTAGCGCCAGCAAACACGATCATGAGGATGAGGTATGGAAGGAACGTGCCGAAGCCGCCGGCAACCGCACCAGACGGCGTCATAACCAGGTTAGGAACCAGGTTGAAGAACTGGTAACCCTCATCGGAACCCAGATAGTTCGGCATCGCGCGCAGCACCTGGAACAGGGCGATGAAGATAGGCATCTGCAGGAGCATGGGGAGGCAGCCGGCCAAGGGGTTGAACTTAGCATCAGCGTAAAGCTTCTGCATCTCCTCCTGCATGCGCTGCGGGTCGTTGGCGTACTTCGTCTGAATCTCCTGCATCAGAGGCTGAACCTTCTGCATCTGATAAGAAGACTTCGTCTGCTTATGCATCAACGGGGAGATAAGCACACGGAAGATGATGGTCACGATGATGATAGCCAAGCCCCAGTCTTGGCAGAAGCCAAAGAAGAATTGGATTATGTCGAATATCCAGTTCTTGAACACTTCCCACATACTATGGTTTTCCTTCCTTTAACCGACAAAAAGCCGCCGGCTGAAGCCCCGCCCTTACGGAACGGGATCGTAGCCGTGCGGCCCTCCAGGTCGACACCGTAGAATACGTTTTACCGTCAGCCTTAAGCCCTTTGCGAAACCGTAGCGTTGAAACGCGATGAGCCCGTATTCCGAGCACGTCGGGATAAAACGGCAGCACGACGGGAACATAGGCGAGATTGCCGCCCTATAAAAGGTAATGAGAAACATAGCCACCTTGCATGGTATGCTTCCGAAACCTTTCTTCATTCCAATCAGACCCTACCGAATTCCAGCGCGCTTCAGCGCTTCGTCGCATGTTTCGAGCACTTTACTATACTTAGCGCGGCAAATACCCGACTTCGCGAGAAATATCACATCGAGATTCGGAAATGGGCCGCCCAGCTCATGGCAAATAGCTCTCATTCGACGTTTTGCGCTATTACGCCATACAGCGTTACCGGATTTTTTTCCTGCAATAAAAGCAACACGACCGTGAAGGCCGTGCTGCTTCGCTGGTAACACTATGAGCGTAAGGTACGGTGTACGCAGGCGCTTTCCGCTAGAGAACAGATCGGAGATGTCCGCTTTGGACTTGATAGTCTCCAACCGAATACTCTTTACACGCAGAGACGCTTACGACCCTTAGCACGGCGAGCAGCCAGAACCTTGCGGCCGCCCTTGGTTGCCATGCGGGCACGGAAGCCGTGGCACTTGGCACGCTTACGAGTGTTAGGTTGATAGGTGCGCTTCATATCGTTTCCCTTTCATGGTTTAGAGCAACTTGTTGAGTATAACCGGAACGGCCCGACTGTCAAAAGGTTTTTACCTATATATGCCAACCGATGCACAAGATACCCACATTATGAAAGCCCACCTGCGAAAACACGAAGTTTTCCACAACATTGCCAGTGCACCGGAAAACGTTGCTTTCAACAATTCGTTGGGGGATCGAAAACATGGGTCGCAACATCTAGTGGGGACATCTTTTCGACGGCTCGAACGCACCGGTAAGGGAAAAATCGAAAAGGGATTTCCCTTTACGTTGCTTGGGGACGCCAAATCATCTTCATCTAACGGAGACACACTTTCGGCAACCCGAGGGAAATCGCGCGAGAAGCACGCTCCATCATCACCAGCAGCACCTACCCTCAACACATGAGGGGATAGCAGTGGAAAACCAAGGCGGGCAATGAAACGACATTCAACGAAAACGAACCTTGCGACCGATCAATGCTCGGGAAAAGAAGGAAACGCACCCCAAAATCCGCACCTAACGGCTGAAAAAACTTATCTCTCCTCATTGAGCGATTCAGGCGATTGTGGAAAACGTTGAAAACTTGGAATTCATTCGAAAATCGCTGTGGAAAAATATCGAAACGCGCGTTTTCCGGTCGCTCAAAACCGTAAGCAGGCAAGCGCTTGACCAGGCAATTAATCATGTGCATAGTTTTCAACACGCTTCTGAACAGGCATTTTTCCGTTCTTTATGGCACCACTAGGTTGCTTTTCACCAAAACGCACAACTGACCTGGTGCTTTCCGATCCCTGCAGCAAAATCCTCTCACCAGTTGAAAAAAGCCGTCGGAACGGGTCGGAACAACCTGGAATTTCAACAATGTCGAAAACCTTTGCACCTCTGTTTTTCACACTTATTCGAGTTTTCATTCCAGTTTTCAACAATCTTTGAATAGAAAGTGGAAAACAGAGGGAACGGTGAGTTCATCGTTGTGAAAAACTTTCAATCGATAGTGATTTTTCCACATTCGATTCCGGAATTTGCCCAGTTGAATGGAATTCGATGGGAAAAGAAGGTACACTTTTCAAGGATTTTTCCCGAAAATGTGTAAAACTTTGGAAAACAACGAATGTGGAAAGCGGTAAAAGCGCAGATGAGCGAGCAAGAACAGCATCAGGAATCGCCTGAAAACAACGATGATGAGGGTTTCGACTTCACTCACGTGAATTCGGTTGCACGCATCGCCCTATACGACAACTTGCTGAGCGCGCCGCGTGTCACCGAAATCCAGCCCGCTCCCACCGGCGAATTCATCGAAAGCCTGGCAACGAACGTATACCAGCAATCGCAGGCGGCAGGCGGCACCATTCCCTATACGGTTATCCGCGAGGTTTCGGAGAATTTCATACACGCACGATTCCAAGAAGCCACGGTATCCATCCTCGATCATGGCTGCACCATCCGTTTCGCAGACCAGGGGCCGGGCATCGCTTGCAAAGACCGTGCGCAACTGCCCGGATTCACCTCCGCCATCGAGCCCATGAAAAGCTACATCCGCGGCGTAGGATCGGGCCTCCCCATTGTGAAGGAATACCTCGATTTCACCCACGGAACCATCAGCATCGAGGACAACCTCGGCACCGGATCGGTGGTAACCATCAGCGCCAACGGCAGCAATCCTCAGCTCCCCAAGGAACTGGAGATCGACCACGTCGAGGAAGACGAGGATGCAGAGCATCCCGAAACCACGGCACCGCGCTATCGAATCGCCGAGGAGGATCATGAACCCGCATACAACGCCCAGCCCGCATACGCTCAGCCTTCGGCCCAATACGCACCGGGGTTTGCGGCCCAGCCGCCTATGCAGGCATATCAGCAGGCTCCGCAGGTGGCATACGCAGCCCCTCAGCAGTTCGCGCAGCCCGGATATGCGCCAGCTGCTCAGCAGGGCTACATGCAAGCACCAATCCAGCAACCGATGGGATATCCCTACGGCCAGCAACTGCAGCAGCAACCGCAGATCCAGCCCGCGCCGGTGGACGCACAGCCGATCATCGCGTCACTATCCCAGCGCGAGAAGGACTTCCTCGTCATCTACCTGAAAGAAGGGGTGCTGGGTGTATCGGACGTGGTCAAACTGACCGGAGCAGCGCAATCAAGTGTGCATAACACGCTGAAAAAGCTGGAAGGTATCGGCCTTTTGAAAATGTCCGGCAAAAAGCGCATGCTCACGAACCTGGGCATCCAGGTTGCACAGCTGCTGTAAAACACGGCGACTATCAGTTTTCAACAAACCGAAACCGCGCAAGGTGAACACTCCCGAGCGCGCATGATCAAAGGCCTGCTTATGAACACGGAAGAAATCAATCAGCTATGGGCGGAGGTATGCAGCCGCGTTAAAAGCTATGAGGGAATCATAGGCCCCCAGGTGGATGCGCTGTTCAGCCAGCTATTTCCCCAGGCCGCAAGCGACGGGTTCATGATGCTGACCGCTAATACGGAATTCATCAAGAACTTCATCGAGCGCCATTACATCGACCACATCAAGCGCGCCCTCGAAGAGATTCGCGGGGTGCCTTTCGACGTGCTCATCGGCATCGACGAATCGCAGGCTCCTGCACCGCAAGCTGCACCGGCTCCGGCAGCCGCACCCGCTCCGACCGCAGCGGCGGCGGCAGCCCCCGCGCCCACACCGCAAACGACAGCGCAAACCACCGCTACGGCAGCAGCCGATCCCGTCGCCGCACAACAAGCAACAGTCCCTGCAACAGCAACGATGCCGGCAACCGAAGCGCCGCCCGCGATGCCTGCTCAAACTACAACGCAGCCCGCCCCCGGCCAGCCGGCAGCCCAGGCATCCGCCCCGGTTGCAGCGCCGGCTACCGTAATGGAGCATCAAGCCACCGCTGCCCCCATTGCCGCCCCCGCAAGTGCACCGGGGCAACAAGCTGCTCCGACACCCGTTGCTCCCAACCCGGAAGATCCCACCCCGCAGGTCATCTCGACCGATAGCGGCGAGACCGGTCAACCTGCGCCGAACAACTCCGTCACCTCGACGCTCACGTTCGAGAACTTCGTTATCGGCGACTCGAACCGCATGGCGTATTCCATGGCCGTCTCTGTTGCCGAAACCCCGGGCAAACCGCACCTGAACCCGTTGTTCATCTACGGAAGGTCGGGCCTGGGCAAGACGCATCTGCTTCGGGCGATACAGAACTACATCAACAGCAACATGCCCAACCTGCAGGTTGTCTACAAAGACTCGAACGAGCTGCTCGAGGACTACATGGACGCATCAGCGGCGCACGACACGGAGAAGTCTAGCTACAAGAATTTCAAGATGTACTACGAGGAAGCCGACGTCCTCCTCGTCGACGACGTCCAGCAACTGCAGGGCAAGAAACAGACGCTCGACATCATGTTCCAGATATTCAACAAGCTGACAAGCCAAGGCAAACAAGTCGTGCTCTCCGCCGACCGCGCGCCGAAGAACATCGACATCGACGAACGCTATAAGACGCGCTTCAACTCCGGCGGCACGTTCGACATCCAGCCGCCCGAGATCGAGACCAAGCTGAGTATCGTCAAAAGCTTCATCCGCGAATACGAGGATATGGAACAATCCGGGCCTATCAACATGCCCGAAGATGTACAGATATGCATCGCCGAGAGTTCAGGATCGAACATCCGAGAGCTGAAAAGCGCGGTGACCAACGTCATCGTCAAGATGAAATGCGGGGAAGGCTCGGACATCACCGTGGCCGACGTGCGCAAACTGCTGGAGAACCACTTCTCAGGCGGCCCCAGCAAAAGGCTCACCGCAGACGACATCCTGAAGGTGACGGAGGACTTCTTCAAGGTCAGCCACACCGACATCGTGGGAAAGAAGAGGACGCGCAACATCGCCCACGCACGCCAAACCGCCATTTACCTGTGCCGACAGCTGCTCGACATCCCCTACGGGGACATTGGGAAGAAGTTCAACAGGGACCACTCGACCATCATGTATTCGGTAGGCAACATCGAGGCGAAGATGAAGGAGAACCGCGTAGCCCGCGAAGAGATGGAAGCGCTCAGGCAGATCATTCGCGAGCTATAACGCAACACCATCGAGAAAAAACGCAATGTTTCACGTGAAACAACCAGGTTGACCAGGCACTTTAAAGGATTCGGGAAAACATGGGGATAAACATCGTAAAACATGGCGAAAACCATCGAACTCAAGGGGAAAGATAATGTAGTCAATAATCGCGGTGGATGGAGGGAACAGGCAACCCACATTCGAAGTTGAATTACTTTTCAAGGATGACATGGAGTTTTGCGAGTTCTCAACATTTCCACCGCGCTTATTATTACTACTATTCAAAAACCTATTATTAAAAGAAAAGCATTGAAGATAAATAACAACGTTGCATGAACCATCTATCATGGACCAACGTCTTACGTAAAAGGAAAGAGGAGCCAGTGAAATTCAGCATCAACCAATCGGAACTGCAGGATGCGCTCGCCGTTGTGCTCAAGGGCATTGCCACCCGTTCCACGCTGCCCATTCTTTCGGGTATCTATCTTGATGCCCATAACGACAACCTGACGCTGCAAGCAACCGACTTGGAGCTGTCCATTCAATTCACCATCCCTGCCTTGGTGGAAGAGGAGGGCCGCTCGGTATTTCCCGGCAAGCTGTTCTTCGACATCGTGAAGAACCTGCCCGATGCTGCCGTGCATGTTGAAACGGGCGAGGATTCCGCCGTCATCACGTGCGACGCTTCTTCGTTCTCCATCAAGACGTTGGATGCCGAGGACTTCCCGGGATTCCCTCATGTTGATACCCAGCAGGCTATCTCCATTCCGTTCTCCCAATTCTCATCCATGGTCAAGCGCGTGGCGCGCGTGGTATCCAAGGATGAGAGCCGCGCCATCCTCACCGGCGTGCTCATCACGTTCGAGGGCGAAACGCTGAAGATGGTGGCAACCGACTCCTATCGCCTTGCCATCACCGAGGCTCAGCTTGGCGAGCCCGCGGCAGAGGGCTTCCAGGCCGTCATCTCCGGCTCGTTCCTGCAGGAGCTTGCCTCCCTGACGCGTACGGACGACCCGCTGACCATCGCCTTGGCGGAGAACCAGATCGTGGTCACATATCACGACACCGTGTTCATCAACCGTCGCATCGAGGGCAATTTCCCGAACTATCGTCAGCTGCTGCCCGACTCCTATGCGACGCGCGTGCGCCTCAACGTGAGCCACCTTGTCTCCGGCGTGAAGCGTACGTCGATTCTGGGTCAGCAAAGCTCGCCGGTGAAGTTCGCCATCGACGTGGAAAGCCAGACCGTGCAGCTTTCCGCCGCCGCCCAGGATGTGGGCAGCGCTCAGGAGACGCTGGCGTGCCAGGGCGAGGGTGACAACGTCGAGATCGCCTTCAACTACGCATACGTGCTCGACGGCTTGGGTTCGGTGAACACCGATGACGTGTTCCTGGAAGTCCAGTCGGGCATGAAACCGGGCATCTTCAAAGCCGGCGAAGGCGAGAACTTCCTGTACCTGGTCATGCCTGTGCGCATCTCCTAACAACGAAGGCGTTGCATGAGCCTTCGCATCAAAGACGTTTCGTTCGATGATTTCCGCAGCTATGAGCATTTCCGCTTGAGCGACATCGGGTCCCTGACTGTGCTAGTGGGGCCCAATGCCGTCGGCAAAACCAACGTCGTGGAAGGGATTCAGCTGCTTACGGCGCAAACGTCGTTCAGGAATCCCACCGGAGTGCAGCTTGTGCGCGATGGCGCCGATTTTGCGCGCCTGCATGCAACCGCCGCCGACGAGAACAGGTTACTGGAGCTGGGCCTGACGATCGAGGCGGGGAAACGCCGGTTCACCCTCAACGGCAAGCAAAAGCGTACAGCGGACCTGAAGGGAGTCATCCCCTCGGTCACGTTCACCCCTGACGATCTAAATCTGGCGAAGGGTTCGGGTACTACCCGCCGCAACGCGCTCGACTCCGTGGGATCGCAACTTTCGCGCAACCATTACCTGATACGCCGGGACTTCGATAAGGTGCTGCGTCATAAGAACTCGCTGCTGAAAGACGAGGCATCGCCGCTTTTGGTGGAAAGCTTGAACGACTTGATGGTCACCTGCGGTGCTCAGCTGGTGTGCTATCGGGCGGCCCTGTTCGGCAAGCTGGCGGCTTCCATGGCAAGCTATTACGCCGAGATCGTGGGGAACCGGGAAACGTTGTCTGCCCGCTATGCGCCGTCGTGGCTTGCCGAGGGTGAATGGCTCGATGCCGGCGAAACGCTCGATCGCGACGAGGCTCGCGAACGTTTCGCCGCGGCTCTTACGGCGTCGATGGCGCAAGAGCGTGCCCGCCATCGCGCGCTGGTGGGACCTCACGCCGACCGTATCGAGTTCTTCGTCGAAGGGCGCCCGGTGGGCGTGTATGGAAGCCAGGGCCAGCAGCGCTCGGCGGTGCTGGCGTTCAAACTGGCGGAAGTCACGCTTATCTGCGACCTTCTGGGCCAGCAGCCGGTGCTGTTGCTCGATGACGTGATGAGCGAGCTTGATGGGCAGCGCCGCCGCGCGCTGGTGAAGTTCGTCTCAGGGGATATCCAAACGTTTATAACCACGGCGAACCTGGCGTATTTCGACGAGGATCTGCTCGCAGCGGCCCGCGTCGTGCGCTTGCCCCTTGAGCGGAAGGACGGTGAATGATGGCCGATCTCGGCAGCGGGCTGCAGCAATTGCTGCGAAGCCTCGGCGCCTCCGGCGTGCAGGCAGCGCGTTCCCAGCGCGTTGCGGAGGTGCACGTGCGCTGGAAGTGCGCGGTGGAGGCCGTGTATCGCGATTCGGCGCCGCTCGTGCTCGACCATACCAACGGCGTGTACATCATGAAGCCCGAGCAGGCCAATGACCCCATGGCAGCGCGCGTGCCCGCAGGCAAGACCCTGCTCGTGGTGTATTGCGACGATGCCATGATCCGCTCGGATATCGATGCCCGCCAGGAGATGCTGAAGATCCGCCTCAACGAGCAGGGCGAGCATGTGGCCCTGTTCTCCATCAAGCCCGCCCGCTTCGACATGAAGGCCCGCCACCCGTTTCGCGAGGAGGCTGCGCGCGCTGCGCAGCAGGCGGCCCAGGACTCGCGCACCCCGGAGCCGCTTATCAGCTCCGAGGCCGCGGCCCGTTTGCGCGAGCAGGCCGCCTGCGTTGAGGACAGGCGCCTCAGGGAATCTATCCTGAAAGCCTTGGAGGCAAGCGAAAAGCCAGGAAGCTCAAAAAACGGCAAAAGTGGTCTTTAGAGCGAAAATCATGCCTTAGAAGGCATCTGAAGGCCTGTAAAGGGAGTGGAGAGCCCCGGTGCCAAGACTCGTTGTGGTAGAATTATTAGGTTCCAGAACCATCCGGAATCGAAACATTCAATACTAGAGGAGCGTGTCAGTGGCAGCAAAACCTGATCATTACGACGGCTCGGACATTCAGGTCCTCGAGGGCCTTGAACCCGTTCGCAAGCGTCCTGGCATGTATATCGGCTCCACGGGCCCGCGCGGTCTCCACCACCTGGTTTACGAGGTTGTGGACAACGCGGTCGACGAGGCTTTGGCCGGTTACTGCAGCCATATCGAGGTGACCATTCACCCCGACAACTCCATCACCGTCTCCGACGACGGACGCGGCATCCCGGTCGATGAGCATCCCAAGGAGAAGATCCCCACGGTCGAGGTCGTCCTGACCGTTCTGCACGCCGGCGGCAAGTTCGGCGGCGAGGGGTACAAGGTGTCCGGCGGCCTGCACGGCGTGGGCGTGTCGGTTGTGAACGCGCTGTCCACGCGCGTCCAGGTGAACGTGCGCCGCGACGGCAAGGAATACCAGATCGCCTTCGAGCAGGGCAAAACCTGCGAGAAGCTGCACGAGGTGGGCACCTCCGACCACACCGGCACCACGGTCACCTTCTGGCCCGACCCCGAGATCTTCACTGAGACCACCATCTACGATTACAGCGTGCTTGCGGCGCGCTTCCGTGAGATGGCGTTCCTGAACAAGGGTCTGAAGATCACGCTGACCGACGAGCGCGCCAACCCGAGCCTCATCGTGTCGGATGCCTCGCCCGAACCGCATAGCGATGTATTCCAGTACGAAGGCGGCATCATCGACTTCGTGACCTATCTTAACGAGGGCCGCGAAACGCTGAACAAGCCCATCTACTTCGAGGCCGAAAGCGCCGACGGCACGGTCGAGGTGGCCATGCAGTGGTCCACGTCGTTCTCTGCGAACTCCGTCATGGCGTTTGCCAACAACATCAACACGCACGAGGGCGGCACGCACCTCGACGGCTTCAAGCAGGCCGTCACGCGCACCATCAACGAGTACGCGCGCAGCAAGGGCATCCTGAAGGAGAAGGACAGCAACCTCTCCGGCGACGACACTCGCGAGGGTTTGGCCGCCGTCATCTCCGTGAAGCTGCACGACCCGCAGTTCGAGGGTCAGACGAAGACGAAGCTCGGCAATTCCGAGATCCGCCCACTCGTCCAGAACGCCGTCACGCAGGGTTTGGCCGAGTACCTGGAGGAGAACCCCGCGCCGGCCAAGCGCATCATCGGCAAGGCAACGCAGGCCCTGAAGGCCCGCGAGGCCGCCCGCAAGGCTCGCGAGATGACGCGCCGCAAGGGCGTGCTCGACTCGTTCTCCCTGCCGGGCAAGCTGGCGGACTGCTCGTCCAAAAAGCCCGAAGAGTCCGAAATCTTCATTGTAGAGGGCGATTCCGCAGGTGGCAGCGCCAAGCAGGCGCGCGACCGCAAGACGCAGGCCATCCTGCCGCTGCGCGGCAAGATCCTGAACGTCGAGCGCGCCGGCCTGCATCGCGCCCTTTCCAGCGACACCATCAGCTCGCTCATCACGGCCATCGGCACGAACATCGGCGAGGACTTCGACGCCGACCAGGCGCGTTATCACCGCATCATCATCATGACCGACGCCGATGTCGACGGCGCGCACATCCGCATCCTGCTGCTGACGTTCTTCTATCGCTACATGCCCGAGCTCATCAACCGCGGCTATGTCTACATCGCATGCCCGCCCATTTTCGGCGTGAAGAAGAAGAACACCCGCTCCACGAAGATCGAGCGCTATATCTACGACGAGAACAGCCTGAGCCGCGAGCTCGAGGAAATGGGCGGTTCCGAGAAGTTCGACGTGCAGCGCTACAAGGGCCTGGGCGAGATGGACCCCGAGCAGCTGTGGGAAACCACCATGGAGCCTGCTACCCGCACGCTTCTGCAGGTGAGCATCGACGATGCCGCCGAGGCCGAGCGCACGGTCAGCGAGCTTATGGGCGATCAGGTCGAGCCGCGCAAGGAGTTCATCCAGAAGCACGCCCGCGACGTTAGATTCTTGGACATCTAGGAGAATTGAATGGCAGATAACACTGACAACCGCGATGGTCAGGGCGGCGAGGAGCTTCCCGACGACCTGAAGCGCTTGGTCGATGCCTCCGAGGAAGACGCGACGGACGCCGGCGAGCAGGACGTCGAGCAGCCCGAGCCCGGCCATACGGTAACGTCGGGCCCGGTGTCCGAAGAGGACAAGGCCCGTTCGCTTATCGACATGTCCACCGTCGCCAACCCCCACGGCTCCATCATCGAGGATGCAAACGGCGGCGAAGGCACCACCGTTCGTGCGGCGTATCTGGGCAAGGAGATGGCTTCTTCGTTCCTGGAGTATTCCATGAGCGTCATCGTCAGCCGCGCTCTGCCCGATGTGCGCGACGGCCTGAAGCCGGTCCATCGCCGCATCCTGTACGCCATGAACGAGTCCGGCTATACGCCGAACCGTCCTCATATGAAGTCGGCCCGTACCGTCGGCGACGTTATCGGCAAGTATCACCCCCATGGTGACTTCGCCGTGTACGACACCATGGTGCGCTTGGCCCAGCCGTTCAGCATGCGCGTTCCGCTTATCGACGGCCATGGCAACTTCGGCTCCATCGACGGCGACTCGGCAGCAGCAATGCGTTACACCGAGGCGCGTCTGGGCAAGGCGGCCATGGAGTTGTTGCGCGACCTCGACAAGGAAACGGTCGACTTCCAGCCCAACTACGACGAAAGCCTGGAAGAGCCCACGGTCCTGCCCGCGCGCTTCCCCAGCTTGCTGGTTAACGGCTCCAACGGCATCGCCGTCGGCATGGCGACCAACATCCCGCCGCATAACCTCGGCGAGACCATCGACGCCACGTGCATGATGCTCGACAACCCCGAGGTCTCCACCGCCGAGCTCATGACTGCCCTTCCCGGCCCGGATTTCCCGACCGGCGGCATCATCATGGGCAAGAAGGGCATCCTGGATGCCTATGAGACGGGCCGCGGCAGCCTTACCGTGCGCGCGAAGTGCAAGATCGAAGAGGGCAAGAACGGCAAAAACTCCATCGTGGTCACGGAGATCCCGTACCAGGTGAACCGTCAGCGCCTGCTTGAGAAGCTCGGCGAGCTGGTTCGCGAAAAGAAGCTTCCCGAGATCTCGAACATCCACGACGGCGCCGACCGCCACGGCATCGACATCATCATCGAGCTGAAGAAGGACGCCATTCCGCAGGTGGTGCTCAACAAGCTGTATAAGCACACGCAGCTGCAGGTGGGCTTCGGCGTCATCATGCTGGCGCTCGTCGACGGTGTGCCCCGCGTGCTCTCCCTGAAGGAGACGCTGCACTACTACATCGCCCATCAGGAAGACGTCATCGTGCGTCGTACGCGCTACGAGCTCTCCAAAGCCGAGGAGCGCGCCCATATTCTGGAAGGCTATGTGGTTGCACTCGACCACATCGACGAGGTCATCAGCATCATCCGCTCCTCGCAAACCGACAAGGAGGCGGCGGCTCGACTGACCGAGCGCTTCGGCCTTACCGACAAGCAGACCACGGCCATCCTGGAGATGCGTCTGCGCCGCCTGACCGGTTTAGAGCGCGAGAAGATCCAGTCCGAGTTGGAAGAGCTGCGCGAGAAGATCGCGTATTACAACCGCGTGCTCTCCGACCCTCAGCTGGTGCGCGACATCATCAAGGAGGAGTTGCAGGAGATCAAGAAGAAATTCGACACCCCCCGCAGAACGCAGCTCTCCGATGCTGCCAAGGATCTCGATGTCGAAGACCTCATCGCTGAGGAGAGTATGGTGGTCACGGTCACGAAGGCCGGCTACGTCAAGCGCCTACCCGTTGCCACGTACCGTCAGCAGAAGCGCGGCGGCAAGGGCATGCAGGCGGTGAACTTGAAGGATAACGACTACGTCGAGCACCTGTTCGTCGCGTCCACGCACTCCTTCATGCTGTTCTTCTCCACGAAGGGCAAGGTGTACCGCCTGAAGGTCTACGAGCTGCCCGAGGCATCCCGTCATGCGCGCGGCACGGCCATCGTGAACCTGTTGCCGCTCGAGAAGGGTGAGACCATCAGCGCCGTCATCGCGACGAAGGACTTCCCGACCGACGAGTACCTTATGTTCGCCACCGAGTACGGCATGGTGAAGAAGACGTCCATGGAGCAGTACGACCGTACGCGCCGTGACGGCCTTATCGCCATCAACCTCAAGGACGGCGACCGCCTTATCAGTGTGCGCCGCGTGGCTCAGGGTGAGAACGTCATCATGGTGTCGTCCGCCGGCAAGGCCATCATGTGGCCCGAGGACGAAGTGCGCGCCATGGGCCGCGGCACCATGGGCGTGCGCGGCATGAACGCGCCGGCCGATGCCAAGGTGCTCGGCATGGAGATCGCTCGCCCCGAGACCGATTTGTTCGTCATCACCGAGAAGGGCTACGGCAAGCGTACGCCCATCTCCGAGTATCCGTCGCATCATCGCGGCGGTCAGGGCGTCTTCACCATCACCATGACGGAGAAGAAGGGCTTATTGGCCGCTATGAAGATCGTCGGTGCCGACGATGAGATCATGATCATGTCCGAGGAGGGCGTCGTGGTGCGCACCCCCGTCGAGGGCATCTCCGAGCTCGGCCGCTCCACGCAGGGCGTCCGTGTTATGAACGTTGCCGAGGACGATCGCGTGACCGCCGTCGCCATCGCCGCCCACGGCAAGAAGAAACACGCCGCAAATGCCGATGGCGCCGAAGAGCTGGATGAGTCGTCCATCGACGAGATGGAAGAGTAGCCAGCTTCAGGCATACGCAAACAATAGGGAAAGCCGCTCCGTAAGGGGCGGCTTTCTTGTTGCATGGGCATGTTGCCGTACGGCAGCGTGAGATGTTTCACGTGAAACATCTCAATAGGAGGGTGCGGTTGGGCAGGCTGATCACGTGGAGTGTTGGTCTGCGGGTATGGTGGTCGCCGCAGTGCTACGAGAAGTCCTTTGGGTCGAGGTCCTCCAGGAACGAGCGGAACTCCTCAAGCTCCAATTCGGAGGACTCGTCCTCGATGGGCTTTCGAACGATGTAGGGGTAAGAAGCGCGCTCTAGGACGTCCTCGTTGATATAGAGCGGGGCATCTTCGCGCAAAGCAAGGGACAGAGCGTCACTTGGGCGGGCGTCCAGCTCGATGAGCCTCCCGTGTTGGCTCAGCGTGAGCTTCGCGAAAAACAGCGATCCTTTCACCTTGTCGATAAGGACGTGGTCGACGCTTGCATCAAGGTTGGTGAGGGAGTCGAGCAGCAGGTCGTGCGTCGTGGGGCGTGCAACCTTGGTATGCGTGATAGCCAAGTGCAGCTGAGCCGCTTCGGCGGCGCCCACCATAATGGGCACGATGCGCGATACGCCACGCACGGGGCTCTCCTCGATAGGCTGCAGCACAAGGATGGAAGGACCTGGTGCGCTTCCGATAATGATCTTTTGCACGGCGATGGGAACCAAGCCTGCTCCTAACTATAAGCGATTCACTCATATATAATATCGAGCCCTTCAGACCCCTCTTTATATGGGATTATACGCGTGATTAAGGCCCTGACCTGCGGTTTCTTCTGTAAAACAGCGGTTGGAAATAATTTTTCAAAAAGTTGAAAATTCTTCTTGACCATTCTTGGAAGACCTGGTTATAATAGACGAGCACTTTTCGAAGGGGCCCGTAGCTCAGTTGGTTAGAGCGCACGCCTGATAAGCGTGAGGTCGCTGGTTCAAATCCATTCGGGCCCACCAGTATTTGCGATAAACGCTCCACCGTGAGCCGAGTTTGCCGGTGGAGCGTTTATTATTGTAAAGTGCGAGTTGGGGGTTTAGCTCAGCTGGGAGAGCGCGGGCTTTGCAAGCCTGAGGTCAGGGGTTCGATCCCCCTAACCTCCACCATTTAAGATTATTTGCAGGTCCGGAAACGGGCCTGCATTTTTTTACCCGCAGGTCCGGAAACGGGCCTGCTTTCGTATCGAGGTAGGAAACGGTCGAGCTGATAAGCGAGGTGTCATGAACCGTCTGGAAGCATTGCGTGCCTTGGGATTGGATGAGGACGCTACTGACGAGGATATCAAGACCGCTTATCGCGAGACGGCACAGATTTTGCATCCCGACCGCTTCGCCACCAATAAAAAGCTGCAAGACCGGGCAACCGAGCAGTTTAAGAACCTGCAAGAGGCCTACGATTTCCTGACATCGTCCAAAGGTCGCAGGAAAGCTGGCGGCGCCTCGTCCTCGGCGCGTTCGGCGCGCGCGGCCTATGACGATGTCGATGCCCGCCTTGCCGGCATAGCCGCGGCCCGGACGCAGCTGGTGCGCCAACGCGATGCGATGTATGACGAGCGTCGCAACGGCCTTGGCATGGCGGCTATCGGCGGGCTGGTGGCCCTGTTCTGCGGCCGACGTCCTTTTGGGTTGTTCGGTGTGGTTGCCGCCATAGCCGGCACTGCAGCCATCTGGGGCATTGTCCAGGTGGTATCATCGCAACGTTCCATCAACACGCTTACCGAGCATATTGACGAATTGAATAGGGAAGAGCGCAAGATCGCGCAAGAATCTGAAGAGGAGTAGCACACCCGTATGAAGCAAGAAGGCCTTCGCAACGTTGCCATCATCGCGCACGTCGACCATGGTAAGACTACGCTGGTCGACCGTCTGCTGTGGTCGTCCCACGTGTTCCGCGAGAATCAGGAAGTGCAGGAGCGCGTCTTGGACTCCAACGATCAGGAGCGCGAGCGCGGTATCACCATCCTGTCCAAGAACATCTCCATCCACTATAAGGGCGTCAAGATCAACGTCATCGACACGCCAGGCCATGCCGACTTCGGCGGCGAGGTGGAGCGCGTGCTGAACATGGCCGACGGCGCCCTGCTCATCGTCGATGCTTACGAGGGTCCCAAGCCCCAGACGCGCTTCGTGCTCTCCCATGCTCTCGAGCGCGGCCTGCGCATCGTAGTCGTCGTGAACAAGATCGACCGCCCCAACGCCGATCCCGAGGGCGCTGTGGACAAGGTGTTCGACCTGATGGTCGAGCTGGGCGCTTCCGACGAGCAGCTTGATTTCCCCGTGGTGTACGCTTCCGCAGTCAACGGCTATGCCCGTCTGGAGCCCGATGACGGCAACATGGATATGATCCCGCTGCTTGACACCATCATCAACGAGATCCCGTGCCCCGATGTGGACGCCGAGGGTCCGGTGGCCCTGCAGGTCTGCACCGTCGACCACAGCAGCTACGAGGGTCGTATCGGCGTTGGCCGTCTGCACAGCGGCACCCTGCATGAAAAGGAGCAGGTGCTGGTCGTGCAGCCCGACGGTAATCAGTACAACGCCACCATCCGCAAGGTCTACACCTTCGAGAACCTGGGCAAGACCGAGGTTTCCGAGGCCCATGCCGGCGACATCGTGGCCGTGATCGGCGTCGAGGCAGCAGACATCGGCGACGTTATCACCGACCCCGAGAACCCGGTGGAGATGGAGCCCATCGCCGTCGAGGAGCCCACTATGGCGGTCGTGTTCGAGGCTTCCACCAGCCCGCTGGTCGGTCGCGAAGGCGACATCGTCGGCGCCCGTCAGCTCAAGGAGCGTCTCATGCGCGAGAAGGAGAGCAACATCTCCATGCGCATCGATGAGACCGAGGATAAGTCCGGCGTGCGCGTCGCCGGCCGTGGCGTGCTGCATCTGTCCGTTCTCATGGAGACCATGCGCCGCGAAGGCTTCGAGTTCCAGGTCGGCCGTCCGCAGGTCGTGTACAAGAACGACGAGCACGGCAACAAGCTCGAGCCGATCGAGGAAGCAACCGTCGACGTGCCGAACGACTACTCCGGCAAGGCCATCGAGGTCATGGGCACCGCCGGCGGCATCATGGAGGACATGTTCTCCGACGAGAGCATGACTCACCTGACGTTTAGCATCCCGTCCCGCGGCACCATGGGCCTGAAGACCCGCATCCTCAACGCAACGCACGGCGAGGCGGTGCTGTTCCATCACTTCCGCGAGTACGGCCCGTATTCCGGCGAGATGGACGGCCGCAAGAACGGCTGCATGATCGCTATGGCAACCGACAAGGCCGTCGCCTATGCGCTCGATACCCTGCAGCAGCGCGGCCGTCTGTTCGTCAAGCCCGGCGACGAGTGCTACGAGGGCATGATCGTCGGCGAGTCCGCCAAGGAAGGCGACATGGTGGTCAACGTGTCCAAGACGAAGAACCTGGGCAACCAGCGTTCCTCCACTGCGGACAAGGCCATCCAGCTGACCCCGCCGATCACCTTCACGCTCGAAGAGGCGCTGGAGTATATCGAGGATGACGAGCTGGTGGAGGTCACTCCCGAGTCCATCCGCCTGCGCAAGCGCATCCTGAGCACCATCGAGCGCAAGAAGGCGAACAAGAAATAGCGCAAAAGCCATTTCCGTATCGAACTTGCATTCGGACGTGGTGTGATTAAGCGCTGGCAAAGCGCGATAGAATCAGCTTGAACTCCAAAAGGCGGCCTCCGGGCCGCCTTTTCTTATGGGGAAGTACCCCGAATGTTGTAGGAAAACCCAATCTCCTGTGAAACCTGCATGGGCATATTGTGCTGGGAGAAAGGCGTATTCCGCCGTGTGGGAAAATACGCACGAGACATTCGATTTGACCGTGGGACGCGTTTATCCAGCGGTTTTGTGCGTTTGAGGAAGGGTTTTATGAAGGCATCTCGCATTATCTCAACGGTTTGCGCGATGGGTCTTTCGGCGGCGTGCATCATGGGCGTTGCCGGCTGCTCCAGCAATAACCAGAACTCCGGTTCGGGCGCGGTGGCCGCCACCATTAACGGTACCGAAATCTACGAGGACACGGTTACCGACTATATCCAAAGCGTTCGCGAGCAGCAGGGTCTGACCGACGAGGATTCTTGGGGCAACTACCTGGCTCAGATGGGCACCGATCCGGCAGGCGTGCGCGAGCAGATCATCAACACGTACGTCACGCGCGAGCTTATCAACTCCGGCGCCGAGGAAAAGGGCGTTACCGTCGACAGCTCCGAGGTCGATAGCTATGTCGACAAGATGAAGTCCAACTACGACAGCGACGAGAAGTGGCAGTCCGCTCTCGAGCAGGCTGGCATGACCGAGGACGAGTATCGTTCCGAGATCGAGCTGCAGCTGAAGGCAAAGGAGCTGTACAACACCTTCACCTCCAGCGAGGAGCCTTCCAACGACGACATGCTCCAGTACGCGCAGATGTACGCCAGCGCCTACGACGGCGCCAAGCGTTCCAGCCACATCCTGTTCGATTCCGATGACGAGGCAACCGCTCAGGACGTGCTGAACAAGATCAACTCCGGTGAGCTCGACTTCGCCGAGGCTGCCAAGCAGTACTCCAAGGACACGGGTTCCAAGGACGCTGGCGGCGATGTGGGTTGGGATAAGACCAGCTCGTTTGTGAAGGAGTACACGGATGCGCTGAGCGGCCTTGAAAAAGACCAGGTCAGCGGTTTGGTTACCAGCAGCTACGGCATCCATATCATCAAGTGCACCGACGTGTACAACGCTCCGAAGGAGAAAGCCGACGACGGCACCGAGACGGTGAAGATCACCAGCCTCGACCAGATTCCCTCCGAGTGGCAGGAGACCATCAAGCAGTCGCTGCAGTCTCAGGGCCAGACTACGAACTACCAGAACTGGCTGAAGGAGAAGAAGGAGTCTTCTGACCTCAAGATCAACGACATGCCCTCCGGCCTGCCCTACGACGTTGATATGTCCAAGTATCAGACCGAGGATTCCAACAGCACTGATAACGCCGATACCAACGTTTCGGCTGCTGACTCGACGGATGGAGACGCCTCTGCCAGTACCGATGGTTCCGCTGACAACTCCGCCAGCGCTGCCGACGCAGATGGAAAGTCTTCGGCAAACTAGCCTGCAAGGGCGCGTGAAGCAAGTATAAGAAGGGAACCCGTTTCAACGGGTTCCCTTCTTCGTTTGGGAAGGAATGGGTGTATGAGCGAAGAAAACACCGAAGTGCAGCCTCTGTTCGAGCTCAACGATGCCAAGGTCGTGCGAGCGGGCCGTACAATCCTGCACGTTGATAAGTTCTTGCTTGCTAAAGGGGAGAACATCGCGCTTTTAGGTCCGAACGGCGCCGGCAAATCGACGTTCGTGAAGCTGATCACCAGGGAGATGATGCCGCTATACCGTGAGCAGCCTCCGGTGAAGTTCAACGGCAACCCGCGTGCGACGTTGGTGGATGTGCGCAAAACGCTGGGAATCGTGTCATCTACCATGCAGGCGCAGATCAACGTCCATCTACCTGCCGTGGATATTGTGGAAGGCGGCCTGTTCGGCACGCTCGGCCTTCCGCGTCACGTTCATCCGGATGAGCGCACGCACACGAAGGCGCTTGAGGCTATGGAGATGCTGGGCGTGGCGAAGCTTGCCGATCAGGACATCATGACCATGTCGAGCGGTCAGGCACGCCGCGTGCTCTTCGCTCGCGCCCTCGTGCACGATCCGAGCACGTTGTTGCTTGACGAGCCGTGCACGGGCCTGGACCCGGAAGGCATGTACTATGTGCGCTCGAGCATGCGCGACCTTGCAAAGGCGGGCAAGGGTATCGTGCTGATCACCCACTATCCGGAGGACATCATCCCCGAGATCAAACGTTTGGTCCTGGTCAAAGAGGGAAGGTTGTTCGCTGACGGGGCGAAAGAGGAGATGCTGACCGACCAGATGATGAGCTCGCTGTTCGACGTTCCGCTGCAAGTTGCGAAAAATGGCAAAAACAATGAGTATTTTTCTCTTGTGAGTTCGTACTAGATAGTGTAAAATACTTAACCGCTGCATGAGCGCACGAGAGAAAACGTGAATGTAATGCAAGCTGTAAGCAAGCGGAGAGATGACCGAGCTGGCCGAAGGTGCACGATTGGAAATCGTGTATACGCCAAAAGCGTATCTGGGGTTCGAATCCCCATCTCTCCGCCAGATTATCCCGGCGGAACCTTTACGGTAACGCCTTTTTTGTAGGTCGGCATAAATACCCAGCCGACCCACCCCATGCGGAGGGGTGGCAGAGTGGTTGAATGCGGCGGTCTCGAAAACCGTTTCACCGGAAACCCCGGTGACGAGGGTTCGAATCCCTCCTCCTCCGCCAGGAAACTTGAAGCCCTTGCAAATGCAGGGGCTTTTTCATTTTCCGGGCAATTGCATTATTGCTTTGGGATTTTCAAGAAAGAATCTTATTCATGAATAATCATAGGTATGAATATAACCTGGGGAAATAGTAATCCACGGAGTGTTTATGGATAACAGTGTTTCACGTGAAACACTGTGTGGGCAACACTCGTATACTCAGGTTATTCGAAGATCGCCTTACCTTATCGGTATAGAAAGGAACCACCATGAACGAAGCCGCAAAGTCTTTGGCTCAGATGAAGAAAGCAAACAAGCTTGTACGCCTGGCGTTCCGCAAGAACGGTCCGAAGAGCTTTAAGCGTGGTCAGGGCGCACTGCTTCAGGCGCTGTTGGTTGATGATGGCGCTACGCAGCGCGATCTCACCAAGACGCTGGGTATGAATCGCAGCAACCTTAAGGACATCGTGAAGAAGGCTGAGCGCAACGGTTATGTGACCATCGAGTCGGTCGATCAGCCGCGCACCTACACGGTGAAGCTGACCGATCTTGGCCGTGAGCTTGCGGAGAAGCGCGTTGCAGCCAACGATAAGACCGCCGAGGACATCATCTCCTGCTTGAGCGCCGAAGAGGTCGCCCAGCTCGACGCCATCACCGAGAAGCTGATCCTGGCAATGAAGGATAAGGGCATCTGCGGCAAGAAGAAGGGCTACAAGGTGCGCCGCAAGCGTCATCGTCGCTAAAGCCTGAACGCGGATTTTCAGCGGTTCGTTGCAACAACGATATCGCGGGTCGAAAGCCACGCTACACTGGATGCATTATGAAATGCATGCGGGGGCGTGGCTTTCGCATTGTAAAGAATCGAAAGGATACGGCAATGGCAGATCGCGTTGTTGAAAATCAGGATAATGAAGTTCCCGAGATCCCCGAAATCTTGGAAAAGGTGCTGCTGTTCTCGCTGGATGAGGCGAAGCAGAAGCTGACCCAGAGCAACGAAGTGGTCCCCTTCACCGCGCTGGCGGTCAAGGAGAACCTGTTCATCGAGAACCACCCTGGCGAGTCTGTGGAGGCGTGTTTCAACGCAGCTCGTCATACGGTGCAGCATGCCCAGGGCGCGCAGGCTTATGCGCTCTGCTACGACGGTTATGTCGAGGTTGATGAGGGCACGAAGGATGCTCTTATCGCCGAGGGCGGCGTGCCCGGCGCAGATAAAGGCTTTGCTGTGGGCTATCTGTACGAGTGCTCCGAGGATGGTGTTGTCGAGTTCGAGGACGAGCCGGCATACATCGGCGAGGCCCCGAACTTCATGATCGCTCTGAAGGCCCCGGGCGAGTACAGCGACGATGAGATCGACGAGAAGTACACCGCAGAGGATGAGGCTGAGTTCGAAGTGGTGGGCGAGGGTTCCGAAGAGGAATAAACCCAAGCGACTCGGACGATGATTGGTGACGGCGAAACGAATCAGACGATGATTCTTTCCGAAAGCTAGGCATCGCGTTCTTCTGAAAGAATGTCGATAGGAAGCTTGAACGGTATGAAATGGGTAAGCCGTGCAAGCTTATCCGGCTACGCAATGGGCTGGCGATAGACGTGAAGGCGGTTCACCTGCAAGGTTCAGGTGAACCGCCTTCGTCATTTCAACAAGGGTCCTGCAAGATGGAGTACCTATAGTTGGAGATGCGGGCAGATGACGGGCTGTGGAGCAGGGGCCTGCCGTCTGAGGTGCGGCGATGTGTTGAAACGGTGCAGAAGGAAGAAAGCAAGGTGAAAGGCTGGCATTGAGGAATCGGGCTTGATAATATAGTCAGGCTAATTCCTGCCCCGGTGTGCGCCTTCACCAGCCCGGGGCCGTAAAGTCCAAAGGAGGTGAGCTGATGAAGGCTTACGAACTGCTGTTTATTGTTGCTCCGTCTACCGACGAGGAAACCCGTGCAAATACGATGAATCGTATCCAGGGCGTTATCACGTCCGCCGAGGGTTCCGTCGACAACGTTGACGAGTGGGGCAAGCGTAAACTCGCTTACGAGATCAATGGTCTGACCGACGGTGTCTACACCCTCATCGATTTCCACGCTGATCCCGCCGAGGTTGCAGAACTCGATCGCGTGCTGCGCATCTCTGATGTCGTTGTTCGCCACATGATCGTAAAGCGCACCGACCGCGAATAGGATTACGTAGGGGCCCACAGGGTCCCAGCATGAGAAGAGGTAGATACACATGAGCATCAATCGTGTCATGATCAGCGGAAATCTTACGCGCGACGCCGAAATTCGTTCCACGCAAAGCGGTATGGCCATCCTGGGGTTCGGCGTTGCGGTCAACGACCGCCGCAAGAACCAGCAGACCGGCGAATGGGAGGACTACCCGAACTTCGTCGACTGCACCATGTTCGGCACCCGTGGCGAGAAGCTGCAGCCCTACCTTACGAAGGGCACGAAAGTGGCCATCGAGGGCAAGCTTCGTTACAGCTCGTGGGAGCGCGACGGTCAGCGCCGCAGCAAGCTTGAAGTGATCGTCGACGAGTTGGAGTTCATGTCCAGCCGCAACGGTAATAACGCCAACCAGGGTTACGACAACGGCATGACCGCAGGTTATGCGCCGCAGTCCGCTCCGATGGCCGCTCCCGTTGCAGCTCCGATTGTAGATGCCTCTGCTTCGGTTTACGACGAAGACATCCCGTTTTAAGCGAAAGAGGTTTACCAAATGTCCGACTACGCGAAGCAGCCTCGTCGCAAGTACTGCCAGTTCTGCAAAGAGGACGCGGAGTACATCGACTACAAAGATACTCAGATGCTGCGCAAGTATGTTACCGACCGCGGGAAGATCAAGCCGCGCCGCGTGACGGGTGCCTGCACCCAGCACCAGCGTGACATCGCGAACGCCGTGAAGCGCGCTCGCGAGATGGCTCTGATGCCCTACGCGGTTCCCGCAATTAGCGGCCGTGGCGACCGCCGCAATCGCTAGGCGCAAGGAGGAACCATGAAAGTCATCCTGCTCCAAGAGCTCAAGGGCAAGGGCGGCGAAGGCGACGTCGTGGACGTGGCCCCCGGTTTTGCCAACAACTACCTGATGCCGCAGGGCATCGCCATCCTGGCTACGAAGGGCAACCTGAAGCAGCTGGAGATGCGCAAGAACAACATCGCCAAGCGCGAGGCTACTCGTCTGGCCGATGCTGAGAAGCTGAAGTCCGTGCTCGACGGTGCTTCCGTGAAGGTCGACGCGAAGGTCGGCGAAGAGGGCCAGCTGTTCGGCTCCGTCACCGCCACCCAGATCGCCGAGGCCATCAAGGAGGCTCTGGGCGTGGAGATCGACCGCCGTCGCGTCGAGGCTGGCAAGGCCATCAAGACCGCCGGTCAGCACGAGGTCGTCATCTCCATCTACCGTGACATCAAGGCCACGGTTACGCTGCTGGTGGGCATCGACGAGGTTGCTGCCGAGGAAGAGGCCGAAGAGGTCGAGACCGAGGCTGTCGCCGAGGAGGCTGCTGCTGAAGAGGCCGCTGAATAACTCAGCGCTTTAAAGCGAACTAGCAAATCCCTCGCACATTAGTGCGGGGGATTTTTCTATTTGGGGGATGTTAGTGTTCGGGTGACGCTCTGCGGCATCCGCGGCTCAACTCCGAGTGCGGTATGATAAGCCGGGTACAAGAAAGGATGAGCAGCATGCCCGTTGACGTTCCCTACAATCCCGATTTCGCCCCTGAGGTGCCTGAGAGCTCCTCGATTCGCAAAATGGAGCCTCAGAACATAGAAGCCGAGAAATCGGTGTTGGCGGCGTGCCTGCTCAACCAGGAGGCCATCGAGGACGTTGCCGCCAAACTTATCCCTGACAACTTCTATCGAGCTGCCCATCAGCGCATTTTCGAGGCCATGCTCGACCTCTACACGCGTCACATCCCCCTTGACCAGATTTCGGTTGCCGACAACCTGAAGGCCACGGGCCAGTTGGAAGCCGTTGGCGGCCAGGCGTACATCCTGGAGCTTGCCAGCAATTCGTTCGCCCTGGTCAATTGGCAGAATCATGTTGAGATCGTCAAGCGCACATCCATCCTGCGCGATCTGATCCGCGCATCCGGGGAAATCCGCTCGCTTGCCTACGATGCTCCCGACGACCTGGGCGTTGTCGTGGAGCAGGCGGAGAAAACGCTGTTCGCGGTCACGGAGAAGCGCGTGTCCAGCGCGTTCACGGGCATCGATACGTTGCTGGTCGACGCCTTCGAGGAACTGCAGGAGATGGCGGCGCAGGAGAACAAGATCTCAGGCGTAGCATCGGGCTTCAAGGACGTTGACGATCTGTTCCACGGCTTTCGCGGCGGCGACCTGGTCATCCTTGCTGCGCGTCCTGGTGTCGGCAAGACGGCCTTTGCCCTGAACTTGTGCACGAGCGCGGCGAAATTGGGCGCTACCGTGGCGTTTCTGTCGCTGGAAATGAGCGCCTCCCAGCTGGTCCAACGTGTTCTCGCATCCGAGGCGCGCGTGAGCTTGTCGAAGCTGCGTGCCGGCCAGGTGCAGGACGCGGACTGGGCGGCCATCATCGAGGCATCCAGCAACCTTTCCAAACTGAAGATCGAGTTCGACGACACGCCGGCGCTTTCTATCCTGGAGCTGCGCGCGAAGGCGCGCCGTGAGCTGCGCGACGCCGAAAAGGGCCTGATCATCGTCGACTACCTGCAGCTGATGCAGCCGCCGCAGGCGCGCCGTGACGGCAACCGCGCCGTCGAGGTCGCTGAGATTTCCCGTGGCCTGAAGGTGCTCGCCAAGGAAATGGACATGCCCGTCATCGCGCTGTCGCAGCTCTCCCGTGCCGTGGAGATGCGCGGCAAGAAGCGCCCGATGCTGTCCGACCTGCGTGAATCCGGCGCTATCGAGCAGGACGCCGACATCGTCATGTTCATCGACCGAAGCATGGACGAGATGGAGGCGGAAAGCGAGGACCGTCCCGACCTGGGCACGGCAGAGCTGATCGTCGCCAAGCACCGCAACGGTCCCACGCGCGATATCACGCTCGCTTTCAACGCGGAATACACCCGCTTCATGGACTTCATCGACGATTCGCGCGTTCCCGACTATATGTAACGCACGCAACGACGGGGCCGGGGTAAACTGAAGCTATGACTGAGAGCCTGACATTCCTCCACACCGCCGATCTTCACCTTGGCGCGCCCTTCCGCGGCCTTGCCAAGGTGTCGCCTGCATGGGCTGCCCGACTGGTGCAGGCCATTGCCGAAGCGTTCGATCGCGTCATAGACGCGGCTGTTTCCCGCAAGGTCGACTTCGTGGTCGTCTCGGGCGATGTGTTCGACGAGTCGCGCGCATCGTACGGAGACTACCTTCGGTTCTTCGAGGGGATGCGCACGCTGGGAAAAGCGGGCATCCCGGTATACCTGATCACGGGCAACCACGACCCCTACACCTCTTGGCAGCAAAGCGCGTTCTCCTTGCCGGAGAACGTCCACATGTTGCCGGCTGACAAGCCGGGTTTCCAGCTGTTCAGGCGCAATGGGAAGCCGCTTTGCATCATCGGCGGCCGCGGATACTACAACCAATCATGGCCCATAGACGAATGCATCGCCGACGGCATCACGCGCGATGCGGCGCTTGCAGCCCTTCAGCAGCGCGAACCTGACGTCGCGCAGGCTCCCTTCGCCATCGGCATGCTACATACCGGGTTGAACCTCGATCCCGTGAAAGCGCCGGTCAATCCCTCGGTGCTGCTTTCCGCTGGCATGGATTACTGGGCATGCGGGCATATCCATATGCGATACATCCATCCTGGCGAGGATGGCCCCCGCATTGCGTTCTCCGGGTGCATCCAAGGGCGCGACATCAAGGAGACGGGCCCGCGCGGAGCGCAGCTGGTAACGCTTTCCGAAGGCGCGGTCCCGCAGCTTGAATTCATCCCCACGGCAAGCGTGGTATGGCAGCGCCTGCGCGTCGACGTGTCCGATTGCACCACGTTGCCCGAGATCAGCGACCTGATCATCCGGGAGCTGTTCCGGGCGAACGGCAAGGCGCATTGCGAGGAGATGATCTCGCGCATCGCGTTGACGGGCACGACTGCGCTTCACGAGGTGCTCTCCCGCCCCGATGTGCTCGAGGACCTGCGCAAGCACGTGAACGATTCGTATGCGTCGTTCTTTTGCGACACCATGGTTGACGAAACGCAGGAACCGCGCGATAAGCAGGCCCTGCGCGAGGAAGGGCTGTTCCCGGCGGTGTTTTTGCGCGTGGCCGAAACGCAGCGGTCCCTTCCCGAAGAGCAGATAGCCTTCCTGCAGCAGGAGTTCCTCGATCGAGGGCTGCAGATGCCGTCGAGCTGTGCCGGCAAGGTCGGGAAGCTGTCGGAGCAGGCCGAAGACCTGGTGCTCGATATGCTGTCGCAAGGGGAAGAGCGCTAGTGGGCAAGTATCTGGAACATATCAAGATGGACGCGTTCGGCGCGTTCTCCAACCGCCTGATCGGGCCGTTCGGGCCGGGCATGAACGTGGTGTTCGGCCGAAACGAGGCCGGCAAGACCACGTTCGCCCAGTTCGTTGGCGGCGTCTTGTTTGGTTGGGAAGAGGCGCGCGGTCAGCGCAACACCTACAAGCCCGACAATGCGGAACGTGCGGGAACGCTGTTCTTCGCCAACGAGGATGGGTCTGGGGACTCGCAGGCATCGCGCATCCGCAATGTTGATGGCCTGCAGGGCGACACGTCGGTCGTCGACGACATCGACCGCGAAACGTACCGCACCATGTTCAGCTTGACCAGCGACGAGCTGCGCCAGCTGCGCAACACCACCGACGTGACGGCCAAGCTGCTCACGGCCGGCTCCGGCACGGGGGCTTCCCCGGCGCATGCGCTGACCGCGCTGCAGGAGCGCCTGGCGCAGTTCACCTCAAGGGCTGCCGCGTCCGAGAAATCGCTGGTGAAGCTCGAATCGGAGCAGGATGAGCTGCGCCGTCGCATCGCCGCCGAATCCGATCGTGTAGAGCGCCTGAAGCGCGAGGACCACGAGTTCGCCGAGCTGAAGCCGCAGCGCGATGAGTTGCTGGCCAAGATCGGCGACCTGAATACCGCCATCGAGACGCTGAAGGCGAATCGCAAAACGCTGGAGAAGACCGAGGCGGACGAAGCCGAGCTGGAGGAGAAGATCGCGGATTTGCGCGCTCAGGAGGAGAGCCTGCGCTGCGAGCATAGGCTGGCGCAGCGCGAGCACCCCGAAGAGCTGGCGGGCATCACGGCTACCGAGGAGCGCCATTTGCGCGACCGCATCGAGGCGCTTGCCGTCCAGGAGGCGAAGACGGAGCACGCCGTCGACTTGGCACGCGACAACTACGCGACTTCAAGGGCTGCCTACGAGGCGATGCTCGAGACTCAAGACGAGCAGAACGAGGCCATCCGCGCACGCCGTCAGCAGCGCGTGCAGATCGGCCTTTCCGTGGCGCTGCCCGTGGCCTTCATGTTCGCGGGCATCCCGCTGTTCATGCACGGCCGTGAGATAACCAGCCTGTCGTTCACCGCGCTGGGCTTTTTCCTGGTGCTCGTGGCGGTGGTGCTCGCCGCAGCCTCGCTGATCATGCTGTTCAAACCGGGTAGGAAAGGCGACGAGCGCTCCCAGCGCGTTCAGGACCGGCACTGGGTCATGCTGCAGGACAAGAAGAAACTGGAGGCATGCCTGGCCGAGCAGGAGCAGCAACGCCAAGCTGTGCGGGCCGAGCTTGCCGCCATGGGGCTTTCCGAAGCGAAAGACTCCCTGCGTCACGCTCGCGCGCTGCTCGACGAGGCGAAGGACGTTCGTGCGGAGAACGCTCTGTACATGCAGCGCAAGCAGGCGCTCGTGTCGCGCCGCACGGCGTTGGAGGAGTCGCTTGAGAAGGCCCGTGAAACGCGCGAGGGCCTGTACGCGGAGATCGGCATGCGTCGCGAACGCGGAACGCTTGAGGCCGTGGATGCGTTCATCGCCCGCAAGACGCGCCAGCGCGAGGGCCTGATGGAGACGAGCGAGCACCTGAACCGTCGCTATGGCGAGCTTTGCCAACTGCTTTCCCAGGCGAAGGGCGAGCGCAGCTTCGACGAGCTGAAGCTTGAGGCCCAGCAGCTCCAAACGCGCCGCGACGAGGCGGCTATGGAGTTCGCGAAGCTGCTGCTGGCGCGCCATATGCTCGAGGCGGCCATCGCGTCGTGGGAGAGCAAAAGCCAGCCCGAGGTGTACGCCCGCGCAAGCGAGCTGCTCGGCCTGATGACCGACGGCAAGTGGGTGAAGGTGTCTATGAGCGCCGATGGCCGTCTTCAGGTGACCGACGCGCTGCGCACCGTGCGCGAGCCCGTGCACCTGTCATTGGGCACGTGCCAGCAGCTGTACCTGGCGCTGCGCATCGCGCTGCTCGTCACCGCCGACAACGTGGGACGCGCCGTTCCCATCATCGCTGACGACATCCTGGTGAACTTCGATTCCCAGCGCCGCGCAGGCGCGGCGAAGGCGTTGGCCCAGCTGGCGCGTCATCGCCAGATCATTTTGCTGACCTGCCATGAAGAAATCGTTGAAACCATGCGCGTGGCCGATCCGGGCCTTACTGAAGTGGTTCTGTAGTACACTGTGAGGGTTGCGACACTGTTATCGAAAGGATGCGCACACATGCCCAGCACCGTTCTGGTTGGCGCCCAATGGGGCGACGAAGGCAAAGGCAAGATCACCGATCTCATTGCTAGCGAATACGATTATGTCGTCCGTTATCAGGGCGGCAACAACGCAGGCCATACCGTTATCCATGGCGACAAGAAGCTGGCGCTTCACCTGATGCCCTCCGGCGTCATGTACGAGAACGCCATTCCCGTCATCGGCAACGGCGTGGTGGTGGATCCCGGCGTGCTGGTCAAGGAAATGGCCATGCTCGAGGCCGAGGGCATCTCCTGCAAGAACCTCAAGATCAGCTGCGACGCGCATGTCATCATGCCGTACCACAAGGATCTCGACGGCGCCGACGAGAAGAGCCTGGGCGATCACAAGATCGGCACCACCAAGCGCGGCATCGGCCCGTGCTACCAGGATAAGGTTGCCCGCAAGGGTATCCGTATCCAGGACCTCATGGACGAGAAGATCTTCCGCTTGAAGGTAGAGACGGCGCTTATCCAGAAGAACGCCATCCTGGAGAAGATCTACGGCCTGCACACCTACACGGTCGAGGAGATCTGCGAGGAGTACCTGCCGTACGCCCGTATCCTCAAGCCGTATATGGCCGAGACCAGCCAGATGCTGAACAACGCCGTGCGCGAGGGCAAGTCCATCCTGTTCGAGGGCGCGCAGGGCACGCTGCTCGACATCGACCATGGCACGTACCCCTACGTCACGTCCTCTTCCTGCTGCGCCGGCGGCGCAGCTACCGGTTCGGGTGTGGGCCCGGTCAACATCGACCGCGTGTTGGGCATCCAGAAGGCCTACATCACCCGCGTCGGCGGCGGTCCTTTCCCCACCGAGCTGACGTACGCCGAGGACGGCGGCGAAGGCCTTGAGGCCGAGGAAGGCGAGACGTTGTGCCAGGTCGGCCATGAGTACGGCGTGACCACGGGCCGCAAGCGCCGCTGTGGCTGGTTCGACGCCGTCATCGCGCGCTATGCCGCCGATGTCAACGGCCTGACCGACGTGGCCCTGACCAAGCTCGACGTGCTTTCCGCCTTCGACACCATCAAGGTGTGCGTGGCTTACGAGTGCAACGGCGAGCGTTACGATTACTTCCCCATGCAGCAAAGCGTGCTGTTCCACGCCAAGCCGGTTTACGAGGAGCTGCCCGGCTGGAAGGGCGAGGACATCACCGCCTGCCGCACGTTCGACGAGCTGCCGGAGAATGCCAAGAGCTACGTTGAGTATCTCGAGAAGAAGGTGGGCGTGCCCATCAGCATCGTGGCCGTCGGCCCCGATCGCGACCAGACCATCATGCGCGGCTGGTAGGGCGCCGATAAACTTGATGGACTGCTGTCACTGAATAGCGAAGCGAATCCCGTGCGGGGCTGCATGAATCTGCGGTCCCGCACACGCATATTATTCGAGAGCTGGAAATGGAGGGTTAGTTACATGAACATCTTGGTTTTGGGCGGCGGCGGCCGCGAGCACGCCATTGCGTGGGCCTTGGCGAAATCCCCCCGTACCGACAACCTGTACGCGGCCCCGGGCAACGGCGGGACGGACTCCGTCGCGCAGAACGTGGCGGGCCTGAACGCCGAGGACGGCCAGGCCGTCCTGGAGTTCGTGAAGGGCAACGCCATCGACCTGGTGGTCATCGGCCCGGAAGCGCCGTTGGTGGCGGGCGTGGCCGACGTGCTGCGCGAAGCCGGCGTGGCGGTCTTCGGCCCCGATGCGCAGGGTGCGCAGCTCGAGGGCAGCAAGACGTACAGCAAGGAGTTCATGCAGGCCAACGGCATCCCCACGGCTCGCTATGGCAGCTTCACCGAGTTGGAGCCGGCGCTTGAGTATGTGCACGAGCTGGGCGCCCCCGTCGTCGTGAAGGCCGACGGCCTGGCAGCTGGCAAGGGCGTCGTGGTCGCCGATACCATCGAGGTGGCGGAGAACGCCGTGCGCAGCTGCTTCGACGGCGCGTTTGGCTCTGCGGGCTCGAAGGTGCTCGTTGAGGAGTGCCTCACCGGCCCGGAGTGCTCGCTGCTCGCGTTCGTCTCCGGCGGCAAGGCGCACTGCATGGCAACCGCCCAGGACCACAAGCGCGCCTTCGACGGCGACCGCGGCCCGAACACGGGCGGCATGGGCGTGTACTCCCCGGTGCCCATCGTCACCGATGAGGAGCTTGCCGACATGACGCACATGATGAAGGTCGCCGCGGCGGCAACGGCGCGCGAGCCCTTCAAGAACGATTACCGCGGCGTGCTCTACGGCGGCTTCATGCTGACGCCCGAGGGGCCGAAGGTGCTGGAGTACAACGCCCGTTTCGGCGATCCCGAGACGCAGGTCGTCCTGCCGCGTCTGAAGACCGACCTGGTCGACGTCATGATGGCCGTGGCCGAAGGCCGTCCCGACGACATCGAGCTCGAGTGGGACGACCAGTGGGCTGTGTGCGTGGTGCTGGCTTCCGCCGGCTATCCGGGCAAGTACGAGAAGGGCAAGGTCATCCTGGGTGTTGAGGATGCCGAGGCCATGGAAGGCGTGACGGTGTTCCATGCCGGCACCGCCCGCAACGCCGATGGCGAGCTCGTCACTGCCGGCGGCCGCGTGCTGAACGTGGTTGCGCTGGGCAAGACGTTCGACGATGCCCGTGCGAAGGCCTACGAGGCATGCGACGTCATCAACTTCGAGGGCAAGCAGCTGCGCTCCGACATCGGCGCGAAGGCCGCCGCAGGTCGCGGAGCCTGGGCGTAAGGCCGCGCCTTTCGTGCACGGGGAGCGAAGCTTTCGTCGAGATTATATGAGACTGAAACGGTAGGATATAATTCCTACCGTTTTCACTAGGACGAGAAAAGGAGCGCGCGTACATGCTGTCAGAGCGCCTGCTTACGAACGTGGTTCGCCAATGCACAAACCAATACCTGAAGCTCAAACCCACCGATGAGGTGATGATGCCTGCACCTGAGCAGGGGAAACGCTACATGCTGTACATGCACGTGCCGTTCTGCGAGCGCCTGTGCCCGTACTGCAGCTTCAACAGGTTCCCGTTCAGCGAGGATCGCGCCCGTCCGTACTTCGAGAATATGCGCAAAGAGATGCGCATGCTGAAGGATTTGGGCTACGACTTCGACAGCGTCTATATCGGCGGCGGCACTCCCACCATCATGATCGATGAGCTGTGCGACACCATCGACCAGGCGCGCGAGCTGTTCAATATCCAGGAGGTTTCGAGCGAGACGAACCCGAACCACCTGATTCCCAGCTATCTGGACAAGCTGCAGGGCCGCGTGCAGCGCCTGTCCGTGGGTGTGCAAAGCTTCGACGACGGCCTGCTCAAGCAGATGGACCGCTACGACAAGTACGGCTGCGGCCAGGAGATCCTCGAGCGCATCCAGGACGCCAGCCCGTACTTCGTGTCCATGAATGCGGACATGATTTTCAACTTCCCGGCGCAGACTGAGGACATCCTGATCAACGATATCGAGCGCGTCATCGAGAGCGGTTGCACGCAGACCACGTTCTATCCGTTGATGGCTTCACCGTCGGTCGAGCGCAGCCTGGCCCGCACCGTGGGCAAGGTGGACTACGCCCGCGAGCAGAAGTTCTACGAGATCATCAGCGAATTGCTGACGGGCGGTCCCTTGCACCTGTTCGAGCACGGTTCGGCGTGGACGTTCAACAAGAGGAACACGTCGGCTGCCGGCGAGGACGCCATGATCGACGAGTACGTGGTCGATTACGAGGAGTATCCGGCCATCGGTAGCGGCGGAATCACCTACCTGGGTAGCAACCTGTACGTGAACACCTTCAGCGTGAAGGATTACAACAAGTGCATCGAAGCAGGTCATATGTCCATTATGGGCAAAACCACCTTCAGCAAGCGCGATCGCATGCGTTACCGTTTCATGATGCAGCTGTTCGGTCTGCGCCTGGATAAGCGCCAGTTCAAGAAGGACTTCGGCTGCTCGGTGGAGGTCGGCCTGCCGGTGGAGATGGCGTTCATGAAGGCCTCGGGCGCGTTCGCCACCGATAACGCCGACGAGCTGACGTTGACCCCGAAGGGCCGTTATCTGCTGGTCGTCATGATGCGCCAGTTCTTCATCGGCGTGAACAACCTGCGCGACCAGGCTCGTGCCGCGCTTCCCGGCGAGGAAAAGGAGCTGCTGTTCGGCAGCGGCTGCGCCGAGTGCAAGTAGCGGGGTGCGTTGCCGAAAGAACGCGCGAGTCGCGTTTTTGGTGGTTATTTATCGGTCATCTGTTCAGCGAATGTGCACGGATTCGTTGCCGCTGTCGGTTGCGAGCCAGCCAAGTCCTCCTTGGCGTACGGTCTGGTTCAGCGACCGATTTCGCAAGCTGTTGCCGAGCAGTCTTAAGCGAGTTGGCATATCTGCTGGTCACACGTTCGCTTAAGGGCTGGGTTGGGCGCGTTTCCCTGAGGGGGAACGTATCTCAAAAAAGTTCGGAATCGGGGTTGACGAAAAGCGCTCGCTGCCGTAATATACTAACTCGCGTTCGCAACGAACGACTTCTGGTCGGGTAGCTCAGTTGGTAGAGCAGGGGACTGAAAATCCCCGTGCCGAGGGTTCAAGTCCCCCTCCGACCACCATGAAATTTACAGGCTCGATGGTGGAAGCCATCGGGCCTGTTGCTTTCTGGACCTGTTACTCGAGTCTCGCATTCCCGGTTTCATATTTCCGAACCCGTTGCCCGGACCTGCTTTGAGTCTGCTGTTCCGTAGTTGGCAAGCTCTCATGCTAGCTGGAGTTCTTCTCCGACTCCACTTTCACGATTTTGCTTCCTTGGCTTTGGCATGTTTCGGTCTCCCATAATTTGCGTGCGATTTTCCCTATGTTCCTGCTTCCGCGTTACACTGCCTTGGAAAGCAAATCACGTGTTGAAAGGACTGCGAAATGTCTTGCGATCACAAGAATCCCGTCATCGGCATCATCATGGGTTCCGAAAGCGATATGCCCGCCATGGAGCCTTGCATGAAGCAGCTTGAGGAGTTCGGCGTCCCGTACGAGGTGAAGGTTGCCAGCGCGCACCGTAAGCCTGCTGAGGTGCACGAGTGGGCCTCCACTGCGCATGAGCGTGGCATCAAGGTTATCATCGCCGCTGCCGGCAAGGCAGCTCACCTGGGCGGCGTGGTTGCCTCTTACACCCCCGACCCGGTTATCGCCGTTCCCATGAAGACGAGCGACCTTGGCGGCCTGGATTCGCTGCTGTCCATGGTACAGATGCCCTCAGGCGTGCCGGTTGCCACCGTCGCCATCAACGGCGCGAAGAACGCGGCCATCTTGGCGGTGCAGATCATGGGCACCGGCTGCAACGGCGCTCGTCAGAAGATCATCGATATGAAGAAGGCCATGGCCGAGGCGTAAAGCCGGCCACTTGCAAAAGGGCGACGGGGCAACCTGTCGCCCTTTTGCTATCATGAACAGGTATCAAGACGATTCTCTCCACGTTGTTTCACGTGAAACAACGAAGGGAGCGATTCCTGAAACCAGGCTTTGAAGCGGGGAAACATATGACGAAGAAACTGCTTATGGGCAACGAGGCGTTCGCCCATGCCGCACTTGAGGCGGGGGTGCGCGTTGTTGCGGGCTATCCTGGGACGCCGTCGTCCGAGGTGACGGAAACCGTGGCGAAGCTGCATGCTTCCGGCGCCGCTCAGGGCATCCATGTGGAGTGGTCCACGAACGAGAAGAGCGCGCTCGAGCTGCTGGCCGGCGCATCGTATTGCGGTGCGCGCACGCTGTTCACTTGCAAGCAGGTGGGCCTGAACGTGGCAAGCGATCCGCTGATGAGCTTGAACTACGTGGGGGTGAAGGGCGGCACGGTTCTGTTCGTGGCCGACGACCCCGGTCCCATCTCGTCGCAGACCGAGCAGGATACGCGCAGGTTCGGCAACTTCGCCAAGGTGCCGGTGCTCGACCCGGCAACGCCCGATCAGGGCTTCGACATGATGAAGGCGGCGTTCGAGCTTTCGGAACGCTACAAGACGCCGGTCATCGTACGCCCCACCACGCGTGTGTGTCATGCTTCCACGTTCTTCGACGTTGCCGAGGAAACGCACGCCAAGCCCATCCCCGAGGAGGGCTTCGAGCGCGGCCCGCGTTGGGTCATCTTCCCGAAGCGCGCCTTTGAGGGCCATGGAGAAATCAACGAGCGCCTGCGCGCGATTGCCGTCAATTACTCGACGAACCCGGTTTTGAGCGCATTCAATCCCGTCGACGAGCGACGCGTGGCCGGCCAGCTCACTCGTCATGGCATCGTTGCGGGCGGCGTGTCGGCCGCTTATGCGCTCGAGGCTCTGCGTTTGCTCGAGGAGCGCGCGAGCGAGCGCGGCGTGCAGCTGCCGGCATATCGTTTCTGGCAGGTGGGCACTCCCTTCCCGTTCCCTGAGCGCACGTGCGCCGGGTTTACCAAGGGGCTTGCCGATGTGCTCGTGCTTGAAGAGCTGGACCATGTGCTGGAGGACGAGTTGCTGGCGTTCGCGGGCAGGACGCATGCCGAGTACAACACGCACGGCAAGCTGACGGGCGAAGCGCGCGATCGCGGCGAGAACGACGTCGACGACATCCTTGTCCGTCTGGCCGTCTACCTCGGCGTCCCCGAATTGGCGGAGGCAGAAGACGCGGCAACCTACGACAACGCCGACCCCGAGCAGCCCCTGCCGGTCCGCCCGCCGGTGCTGTGCCCGGGCTGCCCGCACCGCGGCAGCTTTTATGCCGTGAAGCGCGCACTGGGTAAGACGCCTGCCGTGTTCTGCGGCGACATCGGATGCTACACGCTGGGCAACGCCATGCCGCTCGATGCGGTGGATACCTGTCTGTGCATGGGCGCCGGCATCACCATGGCGCAGGGCTTCTCCGTGGTCGAGCCGCAGAAGAAGGCCTTGGCGTTCGTCGGCGACTCGACGTTCTTCGCAAGCGGTTTGCCGGGAATCGTGAACGCGGTGTACAACGGCCACGACTTCACGCTGTGCGTGTTGGATAACGCCACCACAGCCATGACGGGCAGCCAGCCGCATCCGGGCACGGGCGTGACGCTGATGGGTGAGCGCCGCAAGCCGGTTTCCATCGAGGCAGTGCTGAGGGCGGTCGGTTTCGAGCGCATCGTGCACGCTGACCCGCTGAACCTGCAGCAGTCCATCGACGCCGCGCGTGAGGCGATCGGTTTCGAGGGGCCGTCCGCCATCATGTTCGAAAGCCCCTGCGTGCAGTTGTTCAAACCAGCGGCTCCCGTTGTGTTGGACGCTCAGCGTTGTACGGGTTGCAAGAAGTGCATCACCGAGATCGGGTGCCCCGGCATCGGCTTCGATATCGACGTTCGCGGCCCGAAAAGCGGGGAGCGTGGTCAGGCGTTCATCGACGCCGGCCAGTGCAACGGGTGCGGGCTGTGCACGCAGGTGTGCCCGTTCGGCTGCATCTCCGTGGTCGATGCCGCATCCGCCGCTAGCGAGAAGAAGGAGGCCTAGCATGCTGAACATCCTGCTCACAGGTGTAGGCGGCCAGGGAACGGTTCTGGCCGCGAAGGTGCTTGCCCAGGCCGCCTTGGAGAAAGGCTGGCAGGTGCGCACGGCTGAGACCATCGGCATGGCGCAGCGCGGCGGCAACGTGGTGTCGCACGTGCGCATCGGCAACAAGGGCGAGCAGGTGCATGCGCCCCTGGTCAGCCGAGGAACCGCCGATCTGATCATCGCGTTCGAGCCGGCGGAGGCCGCGCGCGTGCTGTCCTATCTTGCCCCCGCCGGGACGCTGGTGTTCGCCAGCACCGCGATTCAGCCGGTCACGGCGGCGCTGTCGAAGAACCCGTACCGCGCCAGCGATGTGATCGCGAACATGGAGCGCGCTCTGGCGGGTACGCAGGCGAACCTTGTGCCCGTCGATGATGCTGCGCTTACGAAGGCGGCCGGCAGCCGCAAGGTGCTTAACAGCCTGTTGTTGGCAAAGGCTTTGCAAACCGGATGCGTGCCCATCGATGCCGAAGACCTTCGTGCCGCGATTGCGGCTTGCGTCAAGCCGCGCTTCGTGGATATGAACCTGCAAGCCATCAACGTGGCGGTAGGGGAGTAGCACCGCAAAACCCTGCATTGCAAGCAATGGGACCGCAAATCGGTCCCGTTGCCGGTTTTGGGGGTTGCTTGCGGTTTGGTTTTGCCTACAATGACCAGTATGACTTCGGTATTCGACATCCACTTCTCCTCAGCCGCGCGCAACGCGTTGGCTGGTCGATGGCTTTAGCTTCAAGACCTGTAAGGTTTGGGGCCGATTTGCCGTGCTTTCCCGCAGCCTTTTCGGACTTGAAGCGCCTACGCACTTTTCCTCACGCAGCATGAATAAAACGAAACAAGCCATTTGAACAAGGGAGCATACTATGCAAATGAAGCCGGAGCAGCTTGAGATCATCAAAGAGCAGTTCAAAACCCTGAAGGACCGCTCGGCCTTCTACGCCCGTAAATTCAAGGACATCGATCTGTCCGACGTGCAGACCCAGGAAGATTTCGAGAAGCTGCCCTTCTCGGAAAAGGCCGATTTGCGCGAAGCGTACCCGTTGGGACTGCAGGCGGTGCCGGACGAGAAGATCATCCGCATCCACAGCTCCTCGGGTACCACGGGCACCCCGGTCGTCATCCCCTACACGCAGAAGGACGTCGACGATTGGGCCACCATGTTCGCGCGCTGCTACGAGACGGCGGGCATCACGAACACCGACCGCATCCAAATCACCCCTGGTTATGGCCTGTGGACTGCCGGCATCGGCTTCCAGCTGGGCTGTGAGCGCTTGGGCGCCATGGCCATCCCCATGGGTCCCGGCAACACCGAAAAACAGCTGCAGATGATGCAGGATCTGCATTCCACCGTCATCACGGGCACGTCCAGCTATGCGCTGCTGCTTGCCGAGGAGATTGAGAAGCGTGGCCTGCGCGACAAGCTCGACCTGCGCAAGGGCGTCATCGGATCCGAGCGCTGGGGTGATAAGATGCGCCAGCGCATCTCCAACGAGCTGGGCATCGAGATCTTCGACATCTACGGCCTGACGGAGATTTACGGCCCGGGCATCGGCATCTCCTGCGAAGAGCATCACGGCATGCATATCTGGGAAGACTACGTGTACTGCGAGATCATCGACCCGAAAACCGGCGAGCAGCTGCCCGATGGAGAAGTGGGCGAGCTGGTGCTCACCACGCTGCGCAAGGAAGGCGCGCCGCTCATCCGCTACCGCACGCACGACCTTACGCGCATCATTCCCGGCGACTGCAAGTGCAAGTTCGGCAGCCACCACCCGCGTATCGACATCCTGACGGGCCGCACTGATGACATGGTCAAGGTGAAGGGCTGCAACATGTTCCCCTCCCAGATCGAGGAGGTGCTGCAGTTCACCGACGGCGCATCGTCCGAGTATCAGGTCATGATCGAGGCCATCAACGGCCGCGATGTGCTCACCGTGCTGTTCGAAACGCCGCTTGAAGGCGAGGAGCGCGAGCAATGCGAGCAGCAGCTGGCGGCGATCTTCAAGGCGAAGATCGGCTGCACCCCCGAGGCGAAGGGCGTTCCCATGGGCGAGCTGCCGCGCAGTGAGAAGAAGACGAAGCGTATCTTCGACTCCCGCTATTAAAAGCTTGCGAACAAATTGAATGAGAAGTGAAGCCGGGTCACGTGCCCGGCTTCACTTTTTCTAATTCGAACCGCTTTACTAGGAAATAATGTTGCCGTTCAGGAAAATCCTGGACGGAAAGGCACTTGACTGTGGTAGAGTAGCGCCCATGAGCATCGTGAACGGACATATCACCGCATCCCGCAGCGCTCAGCAGCCCGCTGAGCTGACTGTCATGCTGTGTGCCTTCGAAGTCCAAACGATGCCTTTTGCGGGTAAGACCGCCTGTGAATGCGGTGCGACGAAGCCCGGCCTTCCTTCCTATTATTATTCCTATCGATATCTGTAGCACACGGGGCTTAGCCGCTGCGTGCGTCTGTTAGACGTGGCGTATGTTCGCAGCGAACTCGGGCTTGTGCCGTGTGCGTTTCCAGGTTGGGTGAATCAGATGCGTTCGGTTGCCCAGCCGTGTCCTTGACGAGGGGCAGCTGCTTTCCGAACAGGGAAGATTTCACGGTCTACACGATATCGATCGGTAAAGGAACGATCATGGTCGCAAAAATCTGCATGGTTTTGATTTTCGTCGGCGTGGCGGTTGGCGTCGGCTTGTACTGCCGCCGCACCACCACAAGCGTCGACGGTTTCGTTCTAGGCGGGCGCAACGTCGGCCCTTGGATGAGCGCTTTCGCATACGGCACCAGCTACTTCTCCGCCGTGGTGTTCGTCGGCTATGCCGGCCAGTTCGGTTGGAAATACGGCATCGCCGCCGTGTGGGCCGGCATCGGCAACGCCATCCTCGGTAGTCTTTTGGCCTGGTGGGTGCTCGGTCCGCGCACGCGTGAGATGACGCATCGCCTGGGCGCCACCACCATGCCCGAGTTCTTCGGCAAGCGCTTCAAGTCCAAGGGCCTGCGCATTGCCAGCGCGGCGATCATCTTCGTGTTCCTGATCCCGTACACCGCAAGCGTGTACAACGGCCTGTCCCGCCTGTTCGGCATGGCGTTCGGCCTTCCTTACGAGGTGTGCGTCATCGGCATGGCCGTCATCACGTGCCTATACGTGGTTTTGGGCGGTTACATGGCAACCGTTATGAACGACTTCCTGCAGGGCATCGTCATGCTGTTCGGCATCGTCGCGGTCATCGCGGCGGTCATCCTGAACAACGGCGGCTTCAGCGAGGCGATCACCACGCTGTCGCAGATCCCGGCCGAAGGTTCGCAGATGGCCGGCCCGTTCGTCAGCATGTTCGGCCCCGACCTGTTCAACCTGCTCGGCGTGGTGGTGCTGACCAGCCTTGGTACCTGGGGTTTGCCGCAGATGGTGCAGAAGTTCTACGCTATCAAGTCCGGCCCGGCGGTGAAGCAGGGCGCCATCATCTCCACGCTGTTCGCGTTCGTGGTTGCCGGCGGCAGCTACTTCTTGGGTGGTTTCGGCCGTCTGTACGCCGACAAGATCGAGATCGGTCCCACCGGCATCCCGGTGTACGACTCCATCATCCCGACCATGCTGTCCACCTTGCCCGATATCCTCATCGGCATCGTGATCGTGCTCGTGCTGTCCGCCAGCATGTCCACGCTGTCCTCGCTGGTTCTGACCTCGTCCTCCACGCTGACGCTCGATCTTCTGCAGGGCAACGTGGTGAAGAAGATGAGCGAGCAGAGCAAGCTCGGCTGGATGCGCGTCCTTATCGTGGTGTTCATCATCGTGTCCGCGGCGCTGGCGTTGGTGCAGTACAACTCCTCCATCACGTTCATCGCGCAGCTTATGGGCATCTCCTGGGGTGCGCTGGCCGGCGCGTTCCTCGGCCCATTCCTTTGGGGCCTGTACTCCGGGCGCATCTCCAAAGCGGCCGTGTGGTGCAGCTTCATCGTGGGCGTGTGCCTGACCAGCGGCAACATGGTGCTCACGCTGATGGGTACGCCGCTGATCTCCAGCCCCATCAACTGTGGCGCCTTGGCCATGCTGTTGTCGCTGATCATCGTGCCGGTGGTCAGCCTGTTCACCAAGTCCGTTCCCTTCGAGGTGAACCCACCCAGTCCCGAGGGCGCCATCGACCGCGAATACCAACACGAGTTGGCCGCGGAGCGCAAGGGCGCGGAATAGCCTTTCGATTACGGTTTGCCGTTATGGGTTAGCGAATCGCGCAAAACCGAGTGCCTTCAAGGAAGAGGCGGACGAAGCCTATCGTCTGCCTCTTCCTATATATATAGTTGAGTTCGACGTCCGGGGTTCCGTATCCGCCAGCCAGTGCATAAGGCGATGTGGTTCAGCGAGGGTTCCGTTGCGCGAAACGCCTTCTTCGATGTGGGCTCCGCACTGCTCAAAGTGTCCCCTTTCGGTATACCGGTCTGCCGCTCGATCGGGCGGAGAACCCGCCTCCCGACAACCTATTCCTTTTGTTTCACGTGAAACCCCTCCGGCGGAATCCTAGTGCGGTTCGACCGTTGCGCTTGTATACTGATTCGCAATGGACTTTGAGGACCTTATGGAGAAAGGGAAGGGAAATGGAAGAGGCTTTCGAGCTTATCAGCACCGGCGCTTGGTCCATCGTGCCGCCGTTGCTGGCGTTGGCTCTGGCGCTCATCACCAAAGAGGTGTATTCGTCGCTGACCATCGGCGTGTTCGTCGGCATGGTCATCTACCAGTTCACCCTCAACGGTGTCGGCGTCGATCAGCTGGTCACGGCATTCACCGACGTGCCGAACGCGATGGCGCTGCAAATCGCCGATAACGGGGCGTTGCTGTTGTTCCTTGCGTTGTTGGGCGCGCTGACCGTGGTCATCGCCACGGCGGGCGGCAGCCGCGCTTATGCCGAGTGGGTGTCCACCCATATCAAGAACGCGCGCGCCGCGCAGGTGCTCACCGGCTTGCTGGGCATCATCATCTTCGTCGACGACTACTTCAACTGCTTGACGGTCGGCGCGGTCATGCGCCCCGTGACCGATCGCTTCCATGTCAGCCATGAGAAGCTGGCCTGGATCATCGACTCCACGGCAGCCCCGGTCTGCATCATCGCGCCGGTGTCCTCGTGGGCCGTTGCGGTCGGCGGTTACCTGGGAGACGACGGCTTCACCACGTTCGTGCAGTCCATCCCGTACAACTTCTATGCGCTGCTCACCATCTTCTTCGTGTTCTTCATGCTGATCACGAACAAGAACGATTACGGTCCGATGCGCGCTGCTGAGGCGGAGGCGAAGACCTCCGAGGACGCTGCTGCCGAGGGCGGCAAGCTGTTGGAGAAGCTGTCCACCATGGGCCTTTCCGATCAGGCTGAAGCCGATCCCGACGACCATACGAACCTGGAGTCGGTCGTGACCGAGCAGGCCGATATCGAGCAGTCCGCATCGGCTGCCATCGACGAGTACAAGGGCCTTGACATTTCCGAGAAGGGCAAGGTCTACGACCTGATCGTGCCTATCCTGGTGCTGATCTTCTTCTCGATCCTAGGCATGATGTATACGGGCGGCTTTTTCGAGGGCGTCGACTTCGCCACCGCTGTCGGCGAGAACCCGGTCGGCGGCCTGTGCATCGGCGCTACGGTGGCCCTGTGCGTTGCCGGCGCCATGTTCCTACCGCGCGGCCTGACCACGCTGAGCGGTTTCGTGGAGAGCATTTCCGAGGGCGTGCGCTCCATGGTCGGCGCCATCATGATCCTGGTGCTGGCATGGAGCTTGGGCGGTTGCTGCCGTTACATGCTCGGCACGGGCGACTTTGTGAGCAGCTTCCTGAACAGCCTGGGTGTGAGCTTGGCCATCCTGCCGTGCATCATCTTCCTGGTGGCCGGCTTCATCGGCTTCGCCATGGGTACGAGCTGGGGCACCATTGCGCTGATCCTGCCCATCGTCGTCGGCGTGTTCAACGAGGGCGATCCGCTGTTCCTGGTTGCCGTGGGCGCAACGCTGGCAGGTGCCGTGTATGGCGACCATATCTCGCCGATCTCGGACACCACCATCCTGTCGTCCGCGGGCGCGAAGTGCAACCACCTGCGTCACGTGGCTACGCAGCTGCCGTACGCGACCACCGTTATGCTCGTCTGCTTCGTGTGCTACATCGTCGCCGGCTTCACGGGCAATCCCTGGATTTCCCTGGTGCTGGGCGCGGTGCTCATCGTGGTTGCGGTGAAGATCCTGCACAAGTCCAACATCGGCATGAAGAAATAAACGCCGATGCGCGGCGCAAGCCGCAAAAGTGGCAAGAATGCGAAGAGAGAGGGCTCCATTCGGGGCCCTCTCTCTTTTACTGAACAGCTATTTTCGGAAAAAGCGCGGGGTTTGACTTCACCAGAAGGCCTGCTGATTCAGCCTTGTTTTCGGGTGCGCAAGGTGCTCGTCCTTGCTAGCGGGCATCCCTAGAAGATGTAGCGGCCTACCAATGCTATTGCCGTCCGTTCCTTTCCGCGCCATATTGCCATTTTGCCCGCGTCCGCGTTATGCCGAGAAGATGCGGGGAAGGGGGAGGTCGTGAGGTTCGGTGGGCACGCGGTCGACGCGCTGCTCTTCGAATGCCACACCGGCTACGAAGCAGTCATCACGCAGTTTGGGGAGGAACCGGTCGTAATTCCCGCCGCCGTACCCGAGGCGCATGAGGCTGCTGTCAAAGGCCACCAGGGGGATGACGGCGACGTCGAACAGCTGCTCATCGGCTTCCCGCCAGCCTTGGGCATGCAGGTCGTCAAGCAGGTAAGGGCGAGCGGGGTGGTCGAGGAAGGCGGGCCGCTGTTCGGTCAGGTGGTTCTGCTCGATAGGGAAGAACACCATGTGCGCAGGCGCATCTGGAGCGTCCTTGGCCATGCAGGGCAGAAACACCTCCCAGTCGCGTTCGTATGTCGCAAATAGCAGAGGGTGTACATCGACTTCGCTGGTCATGGGCTCGTAAGCGGCGATGCGCAGCTGCTTGACGGAAGCGCATGAGGGTGTTTCGCCAGCAATTCGGTTGTCTATTTCGGCAAGGAATCGCTCGCAAATCAGACGGCTCTTCTCCTCGCGCAAGGCGGAAGGGATCTGCTTGCGTCGGGCGAGGACCGAAGCCCGCGTATCTTGTTTCAAAGTCATATCATATTCCTTGAAAATGGACGAAATCTCAGCATCGTGTGAAAAAGCATAGCAATAAAGTAGAGGTTTATCGCTTGCGCTAGTATGTAAGCATACTCGTTGGGTCTGGCGATGGCTATGGCAACAACGGGGAAACGAGGCGGCGGCGCACCCAGATGAGGCCCTGACAGGCGGCGCTTCACGGTGCAGCTGGGGACCTGGCGCGCATCGCTTCGCAGTACAGCTGAGGCTCCGGCAGGCTTCGCTTCACCGCCCGAGCATGGGCGCGGAATCGCGATGCACTGGGCTTCATTGCGTTTGCGAAAGCCTCTATAGCAGATGACCAGGGATTTCGTTGACGAAGAAAACAGGGAAGGTGTACATCGTCCGTCCCTGTTTGGAGCATCGAACACGAAATAGGAACGAGGGAAACGGTGCACTTCAAGGCTTCGGTCGAATATGGGATGCGTGCGGTGCTGTATCTAGCGGAAAAGGGCTCGATATGCTCGTCTCGCGAGGTGGCCGATGAGATGTCCATTCCGCGCGATTATCTGATCCAGTTGGCGCAGCTGCTGCGCAACGCCGGGATCATCCATGCGCGCCCAGGCAAAAACGGCGGCTATAGCCTTGCGAAGGACGCTTCCGAAATCAGCATGCTCGACATCTTCAACGCGCTGCAGAACGACCGTCTGCGTTCGGAGCGCAAGGAAGCGGAGGATGCGAGCGATCTGCTGCAGGACATCACTGCTGCATGTTCCGCGGTCGAACGCGAAATGGAGGAGTACATGTCCTCAATCACCCTTCAGAATATGATCGAACGCATCCACGGCAAAGAATCCGACACCGCTTCCGGTTCTACCCGATTCCGAACACCTGCATAACGAGCAGAATCGCGGTGAGCACGGAGACGATGCCTACGGTGACCCAGATGAGCACCTTCGTCACGCGGCCGGACTTGAACTTGCCCATGACGCGCTTATCCGACGAGATCAGCGCCATGAACACCAGCAGCACCGGCAGCACCAGGCCGTTGATGAACTGAGCCATGAGCATGACGCCCATGAGGTCGATGTTCGGAATGAGCACGATCACGGCCGAGAACGCGATGACGAACGTGAAGATGCTCTTGAACAGCGGCGCTTCCTTCCACTTGAAGGACACGCCGGCCTCCCAGCCGAATGCCTCGCAGATGACGAATGCCGTGGTCAGCGGAAGCACGCATGCGGCCAAGAATGATGCGGCGATCAGGCCGATGGCGAACAGGGCCTCGGCATATTTGCCCGCGAACGGCGCCAGCGCGGCAGCCGCGTCGGCGGCGTCGCTGATGACGATTCCCTGCGGATACAGCACAGTGCCCGTGGTGACGATGATGAACCACGCGACCAAGCAAGCAGACACGGTGCCGGAGACCACGTCGACCTTCTGTGTGAACAGCTCGTCGGGTTTGATACCCTTCTCAACCACGTTGCTCTGGTTGAAGAACATCATCCAGGGCGCAATGGTGGTGCCGATCATGGATATGACCAGTGAAACGAAGCTTTGCTGGTACACCACATGGGGAACGATGGTGTTGATAGCCGCATCCTCCCAGTTCGGCTGCGCCAAGAATGCCGCGATCACGTAGGTGAGGAACACCAGCGACAAGATGAGGAACACCTTCTCCACGCGCTTGTAGCTGCCTCCTACGATGAGCAGCCAGACGGCTAACGCGGCGACGGGCACGGCGATGTATTTCGACACGCCGAACATCTCCATGCCCGAGGCGATGCCTGCAAACTCGGAGAACGTGGTGCAAACGTTGCCGATGAGCAGCGCGAGCATGGCTAGCGCCGTGAGCCTGATGCCGAAGGATTCGCGGATGAGCGCGGCGAACCCCTTGCCGGTGACGGCGCCCATCTTTGCGGCGGTCATTTCCACCACGATGAGCAACACGCACATGATAGGGATGACCCACAGCGTGGCGAACCCGAACTGCGCGCCAACGGTCGAGTAGGTTGAGATGCCGCCGGCATCGTTGCCGGCCATGGCCGTGACGATGCCCGGGCCCATGGCGGCCAAGATGAGCAGCAGTTTGCTTTTCTGTTTGTTGGAGCCGCCGGTTTGCTCGAGCGCCTGCTTTTCCGCAAGCTGTTCGGCGGACAGCGTAGCCTCGCCGGTGTGGAAGCTGCTGCGCTCTAACGGGTTATGCGAATCGATGTCGACAATGCGCCCGGTCTTGCCGTTCTGCTTCAAAACCACGGCTTACCTCCAATGGAATCCTGCGATTTGCAGTACGACAAGGGTGTAGAGGATCAAGAAGATCACGGCACCGGTCGCAATGCCTACCCACTTCCAAGCGGAAGTCTTCGTTTTGTCGCTGCTGACGTCGTCCTCGATGGCATCCCAGGCGTCGTCGACGGTGACGATGCCAAGCAGCGTGCCGCGCTCGTCTACGACGGGCATGGCGGTCAGGTCGTACTTGAAGATGTCGGCGGAGACGTCCTCTTCGGTTTCATCCGGCGTTGCGGTGATCAGGTCGTCATACATGCACTTCGACATGGGCGTTTTATCATCGGTGAGCACCAAAGTGCGCAGCGAACAGACGCCAACGAGCTTGTCGTATTCATCCAGCACGTATACGAAGTGGACGGAAGGATGGTCCTCCGGAAGCTCGCGAAGCACCTCGATGGCGTGCCCGACGGTGTCGGTGTCTGCGACTGATACGAACTGCGTGGTCATCATGCCGCCGGCGGTGCCGTCCTTGTAGCCGAGCAGGCGGCGGATCTCCGTTGCGTCTTCCACGCCCATAAGGCGCAGGAGCGTTTCGGCACGCTCGTAGGACAGGTCGCGCACGATGTCGGCTGCGTCGTCCGGGTCCATGTTGCCCAGCACGTTAGCGGCCTGCTTGTTGTCCAAGCTTTCGATGAAGTCGGACTGGTATTCGTCCTCCATCTCCGAGATGGCCTCGGTTGCCTGGGCATCGTCGAGGTGTTCGAACACGTTTGCGCGCTGCTGCGGGTCCAGCTGCTCCAAAATGTCCGCGACGTCGGCGGGGTGCAGCTCGTCCAAGCGCTTATGGGTGATGGATAGCTGCACCTCGGACAGGTCGCGGTCCAGCAGATCCATATAGTTCCACGCGATGATCTGCTCGTCGATCTTCTTGCCAAAGACCTTGGCGACGGAGACCACCGAGCGCTCGATCCAAGGGGCTAGGCCGCGCAGGATGCCGCGGACGCCCACCTCGGCGCCAAGCAAGCGAAGCTGGGAGCCGGATACGGAAAGCTTCAGGTCGTTTACACGCACGACCTTCAGGCCCTGCGTGTCGACGATCTGGCGGTTCATAAGATCGCGTGCGAGCAGCACCTCGTCGGGCTGCAGATAGCTGAAGCGGATATCGTGCGCTTCGACCTGCAAGGTGAGGCCGTCGTCGTCGAATTCGTCGACGTACTTGCGCCATGAGATCATGAACGGTATCTTGCCCGGGCCTTGGAAGGCTAGGCTGGTGATACGCGGAAACACCTCGCCCGTGGAGATGGCGAGGTCAGATACGGTGCCGATTTTCTCACCGGTGCAGTCGACCACCGGTTTTCCCAGCATTTGAGAGAGATAGAGCATGATCAATTCCCTTGCTGTCCATGCTCGCGTTCGGCAGGGGCTTTTACAGGTGCCGGATAATGCTACGTCCGCCATGCGGTAATGGCGTTATGGGCACGTAAAGCTTCTGTCAAACGAGAGCGCGCTGCAGCCTGCTCCTTCGGCTGCCAGCGTAAGGGAGGAGTCGAAGGAAGGCTACATACTGTGAGGTTTCGGTTTTCGAACCTTCAACAGGGTTCCTTTCTTTGGCCTACAAAACAAAAAACCGCATGTGCTCGGTGGAGCCATTGCGGAATTTCAAGCTAAATGGTGCGCCGTGAGGGATTCGAACCCCCGACGTACTGATTCGTAGTCAGTCCCTCTATCCAGCTGAGGTAACGGCGCACATTGTCAAACGCGCTGTAAAATGGTGCGCCGTGAGGGATTCGAACCCCCGACGTACTGATTCGTAGTCAGTCCCTCTATCCAGCTGAGGTAACGGCGCACATCGAAACAGCAACGATTATTATGCGCGTATATCGACAATGAGTCAACACCTAATTTCGGCCAATATCAAATTTTTTGCAATTAGCGATGCTGGGCGCCGGTGCTCACCTGGGCGCGCATTCCGCCCTAAAAACCTGAAAGCTACATGCGATCAGCCCCAGATATAAAGAAAGGACCCCGAGCGGGGTCCTTTCTTTATGAGGCAAACGGGAGACGCTTGCCGTTGGTTTTAGTTGCTGGAACTGCCGCCTCCGTTGGTGTTGGAGCTGGAGCCGCCGCCGTTCGTGCTGTTGTTGCCGGAGCCGCCGTTGGTGGAGTTGTTGTTGCCGGAGCCACCGTTGGTGGAGCTGCCGGAGCCCGTGCTGATGACCAGGTGCACGGTCTTGCCGGGATCGAGCTCGGTGCCGCTGGTGGGCGTCTGGCTGATGACGTTGCCCGAGGAGACGGAGCTGCTGGCCTGGTACTCGGTGGTCACCTTAAAGCCTGCGTTGTTGAGCGTGGTCATGGCGCTGCCTTCGGATTGGCCGACGACGCTGGGAACGCTCACGGCCTTGCTCTCCTTGCCCTTCGACACCACGATGTTGACGGTGCCCTCGGCCTTGAGCTTGCTGCCGCTGGACGGGGTCTGGCTGATGACGAGGCCCTCTTCGACGGTGTCGGAGTACTGCTGGTCGACGGTGACGTAGAAGCCGGCGTTGTTCAGGGTTGCGGTGGCGCTGCTGCGGGTCTGCCCGACGACGTCGGGCACGCTGGTGCCCTCGGAGCCGAGCGACAGGTAGTAGGTGACCACGGTGTCCTTGGCGACCTTGGAACCTGCGGCGACGTCCTGGCGCGCGATGCGGTCCTTCTCAACGCTGTCGGAATATTCCGCGGTACCAGCCTTGTACTTCAAGCCGTTGGCTTGCAGCAGTTTCTTAGCCTCATCTGCGGTTTTACCGACCAGGTCGGGAACCTCTATCTCTTGCGAGCCTTGCGAGACGGTCAGGTTGATGGTGGAGCCCTTCGCCTTCTTTGCCTTGGCCGCGGGGTCCTGGCTGATAACCTTGCCCGAATCGACGCTGTCGGAGTAGGACTGCGTGACGTTGCCCACCTTGAAGCCGGCGGACTGGATGGCGGACTTCGCCTGGTCGAGCGTCTGGCCGGTGACGTCGGGGACTTCGATCTGCTCGCCGGAACCGCTGTTTCCACCCAAGGCGAACGCGGCGATGGCGATAAGCGCGACCACGGCTGCGACGGCGGCCACTATAGCGGCAACCTTCTTGCCCTTCTTCTTCGGCGCCGTGTTGTCCGACATATAGGAATGGTTCTGCGAGCTGCCGCCGTGCTGGTTGGCGCCGCCCACTGCGGGCATGACCGCAGTGCCGTCGGGCATGGGGCCGATGTTGGGCACGTTGCCCATGATCTGCGTTTGCGCGCCGGTGAAGCCCGCGCCCAGGGCAACGGGCCGGCCGGCCAGGTAATCGTTCAGGGCAGAGCGCATGTCCTTGGCGGTTGCGAAGCGCTCCATGGGGTTCTTCGACATGGCCTTGAGGATGATGGCCTCAAGGGAGGGGTCGATTTCAGGGTTGAGCTCGCGCGGCGGCACAGGCTCGTCCTGAACCTGCTTCATGGCGACGCTGACCGCATCGGGGCCGTCGAAGGGCAGCTTGCCCGTGGCGGATTCGTACAGCACGATGCCGAGCGAGTAGATGTCGCTGGCGGCGGTGAGCTCCTTGCCCTGCGCCTGCTCGGGGGAGATATAGTGTGCAGTGCCCAGCACGCTGGAGGTCTGCTCCTTCGTGGAGTTCTTCGCGCGTGCGATGCCGAAGTCCATGACCTTCACGTTGCCGTCGGGCTGCACCATGATGTTTTGCGGCTTGATGTCGCGATGAATGATGTCGAGACCGTGGGCGACGGAGAGCGCCTGACACACCTGGCTGCCGATCTCGGCGACCTTGCGCTGGTTGATGGCGCCGCGCTGGTTGATGGCGGTCTTCAGGTCGGAGCCGCGCACGTATTCCATGACGATGTAGTACGTGCCCTCGTCTTGGCCCCAGTCGTACACGTTGACGATGTAGGGGCTTTGCAGGTTGGCGGCGCTAGCGGCTTCTTGCTTGAAGCGCTGCGTGAAGCTTTCATCTGCGGCATATTGGGGCAGCATGACCTTCACTGCCACCAAACGACCCAAGACGTTGTCTTGTGCGCGGTACACCTCGGCCATGCCGCCGATGCCGATGCGCTCGGTGATTTGGTAGCGGTTGTTGAACACCCTGCCGATCATGTTTCCGGTCACGTTTGAACTCCTTTAGGTCACATGCTGGGCGGAATTTTGAGTAAAACCCATAGTACCCCGCTCAGCATACTTTTTCTATATAAGCCCCTGAACTTCCAAAGCTGTTTGCAAGATGTCATGAGCCTTCTGGGTGCCCACGCCTTCGTCGCCGTCCTCGATGACCACGGCAACCACTACGCCGGCGTTGTCTGCGGGCGCCATGCCCACGAACCAGCTGTCGTTGCTGTTGGCCTTCTCGGCCGTGCCCGTCTTGCCGGCCACTTCCACGCCGTTGATCTGCGCGGCGGTGCCGGTGCCTTGCTTGACAACGCCCTTGAGGATATCGCGGACGCGCTTTGCGGTGTCGGAGCTGATGGAGGTGCGCAGTTTCTCGGGTTGTGCCGTGAAGCTGCGCTGGCCGTTGGCGTTGTACACGCCGTCCACCAGGTAGGGCTTCATTTCCACGCCATCGTTGGCGATGGCGCTTCCCACCATGGCCATCTGCAGCACGGTGGCCTGCGGGCCGGCGGGGCTTTCGTGGTTCATGGGGTTCACCGGCTCGCCGGCGGCGGCCCAGGCGGTCTCCCATTCGGTCATCTCGCTCGGGTCGGCCATAAGCGACGTGTACATGACGATGGGGAAGTCCAGGTCCTGGTTGAACCCGAAGCGCTCGGCGCCCTCCACCAGCTTATCGGCGCCCATCTGCACGCCCAGCTGGCCGTAGACGGTGTTCGCCGACCACCATGTGGCCTGCTCGAGCGTTTGCGTGCCGTAGCTGGTCTTGTTGAAGTTCGACACGGTGGCGTTGCCGATGGTGATGGTTCCCGGGGACGAGAACGTGGTGGACTCGCTTGCCACGTCGTCCTCGATCGCCGTGGCCAAGGTGACCATCTTGAACGTGGAGCCGGGCGCGTACAGCGTGCCCGTGGCGCGGTTGATCAGCGAGGTCTCGGCCGTGCCGGAGTTCGCCTGGGCGATCTCCTGCTCGAAGTCCGCGGCGTCGTAGGTGGGCGCGCTGGCAAGCGCCAGGATGGCTCCGGTCTTCGGGTCCATGACCACCGCTGCGCCCTTGTTGCCGGCAAGCGCGTCCTGCGCAGCCTGCTGGATCTTCGAGTTGATGGTGAGCGTGACGTCGTTGCCGGCGGTGCCCACGCCCGCCATGTCGTTGAGCACGTCGGTCCAGCTGGCGAAGCTCTCCTGGCCCTTCAGGGTTTCGTTGTACGAGGCCTCGATGCCCGAGGTGCCGTACTGCTGCGACACGTAGCCGACCACATGGGTGGCCAGGTCGCCGGCGGGATAGATTCGCTCGTAGCTGCCGTCGTCGTCCACGGCGCTGCGCGCCAGCACGATGCCGTCGTAGGTGGAGATGGTGCCGCGCTCGCTTTTCGCTTCCTTGGCGAGCGTGTGGTTGTTGCCCGGCATGGTCTGGTACGAGTCGGCCTGCACCACCATGATCATGGTGAGGTTCGCCACCAGCAGGGCGAACAGCGCGCTGCACAGCAGCATGCCGTTGGTCAGGCGCTTGCCCAGGCTGATGCGGCCGAGCACGCTGTTGGAGTGCAGGCTGGAGGTGGTGCCGTTGAGCATCTCCGTGCCCACGCCCGTGGCCTCGTCGCCCGCGCGCAACAGGAAGCCCACGATGATGAAGCTGCCCAAAAGCGAGGAGCCGCCCTGGCTGATGAAGGGAAGGGTGAGGCCGGTCAGCGGGATGAGGCGCGTGACGCCGCCCACGATGATGAACGCCTGCAGCACGATCATGCCCGTCAGGCCCACGGCCACGAAGCTGGACACGTCGGACTTCGCGCGCGCCGCAGTCAGGAAGCCGCGGATGGCGAAGCATAGGAACAGCAGCAGCACGCCGGCGGCGCCCAGAAGGCCGATCTCCTCGGCGATGTCGGCGAAGATGAAGTCGCTTTCCACGACGGGGATGGCGTTGAAAGCGTCGGTGCCGCCCGCAAGGCCGTTGCCCAGGCCGACGCCGAACAGGTCGCCGTCGGCGATGGAGTAGAGCGCCTGGCACAGCTGGTAGCCGGTGTTCTGCGCATCGGAGAACGGGTCGAGCCAGGTGTTCACGCGTACCTGAACGTGGCCGAATGCCGCATAGGCGGCAAGTGCACCCACGGTGATCAGACCCAGGCCCACCACCAGGTAGAACTTCTTACCCGTTGCAACGTAGAGCATGAGCAGGAACACGAAGAAGAACACCATGGCGCTGCCCAGGTCCTTTTCGAAGACCACGATGACCATGGCCACGCCCCACATGAGCAGGAGCGGCAACAGCGATCGGATGTCGGGCAGGTGGAACGGGCCCATGCGCACGGTGAACACGGACAGCAGTTCGCGGTTCTCGGCCAGATAACTTGCCATGAACAGCACGATGACGATCTTGGCGATCTCGCCGGGCTGGAAGGAGAACCCGCCGATGTGCAGCCAGATGCGGCTGCCGTAGATCTCCTGGCCAAGGCCGGGGACCATCGGCGAGAGCAGCAAAAGGATGCCCACGAGCATGAGGGTGTATTTGTAGTTGGCGATCTTATCGAGGTTGCGGAACAGCGCCAGCACCACGATCATGCAGGCAACACCCACGAACAGCCAGACCACCTGGCCTTGCGCCATGTTGGGCGCGTCCGTGAACGGCGCGATGCGCGTGATGAAGGCGATGCCGATGCCCGATAGGCCGAACGCCAGGGGCAGTAGGGCAGGGTCAGCGCCGGGTGCGAGCTTGCGCACGGCAAGGTGGGCCACCACGAAGGCGGCGAAGATGCCGATGGGCACGCTGAGCGAATCGACGTTGACCTGCTGGCCCTCGTTGATGGCGATCATGACGAACAGCAGCGCCACGACCGGCGCCGCCACCAGCAGAAGGACGAGTTCTATGTTGCGACGGGACATGATGCGCTACCTCTGCGTTCCCGTGCCGCTTTGCGAGGCGACCGCCGGCGCGTTCGCGGCGGCGTCGTTGGTGGTCGCGGTGGCGCTTGCCTGCGTGGATGCGGCCTGCTCGGAGCCTTCCGGCTTGCTGCGCTGAGTCGCTTCGTCGCGATATTGCTGCACCAGGTCATGCGCGGCGTCCATGTTGTCGACGCGGATGCCCTCCTGCAGGCGCGAGGCCGTGCCCGGCTGCAGGCTGTCGACGCTCACGTCGGTGACTTCTTGTTGCTTATATAAGTGCATGCCCAGGAAATTGGCGGGGATGCCCTCGTAGACGGCAACCTTGCCGTTGTCCTCGCCCAGGTACGCGGTGGTGTGGAGCCACGTGTGCACGCCCCACGCGCCGCCGCCCAGGATGGCCAGGAACAGCACGAGGACCAGCGCCACGGAGAACTTCGTCTTGCGCGCCAGCTTGCGGCGGCGCTTCTCGGCGAATCCGGTGACGTTGGAGACGATGACGGTGACGTTGTCGTGGCCGCCGGCGGCGATTGCCTCGTTGACCAGTTGCGATGCGCAGCGTTGCGGGTCGGGCACGCGTCGCATGACGGCTTCGATCTGCTCGTCCTCGATCATGGACGACAGGCCGTCGGAGCACACGAGCAGGCGGTCGCCGGTTTCGACGTTGATCTCGTACATATCGGGGCGCGTGTTGGGGTCGGACCCGAGCGCGCGCGTGATGACGGAGCGCTGCGGATGATGGCGCGCTTCTTCGGGGGTGAGCTGGCCGGCCTCGATCATGTCGGCCATAAGGCTGTGGTCGCGCGTGAGCTGCTGCAGCTTGCCGTGATGCAGCAGATAGGCGCGTGAGTCGCCGACCTGCGCGATGATGAGGCGCTCGTTTTCCAGCATGCAGGCGGTAAGGGTGGTGCCCATGCCCTCGCGGCCGCGCCCGTCGCGCGCCGCGCGGATGATCTCGTGGTTCGCTTCTTCGACGGCGTGCTCCAGGGCTGCGCCGTCGAGGTCCTTCGGGGCCAGCTCGGCCAGCACGTTCACCGCTATCTCGGAAGCGACCTCGCCTGCGGCGTGGCCGCCCATGCCGTCGGCGACGGCGAACAGCGGCGGGGCCACCACCAGGCTGTCCTCGTTGTGGTCGCGCACGCAGCCGACGTCGGTTCGGCTTCCGAACGTGGTGACGACGCCTCTGCGCGTGCGTTGGGTGGAGCGGTAGGAACGTTTATCACGGGACATTATGCAAACCTCACGCGAATGGCCACGTCGCCCACGTTGACGGTGTCCCCGTTACGCAAGGCGGTGGGCTCGTTGATGAACTGGCCGTTTACGGCCGTGCCATTGGTGGACCCCAGGTCCTCCACGAACAGGTTCTGCCCCATGAGGCTGAACCGGGCATGCCTGCCGGAGACGTAGCCCGCGCCGATGACGATGTCGGCCCCGGGGTTGCGGCCCACGATGACCGGGCCGCGTACCACGATGGATACGCCGCGCAGCTCCTTCGGACCCTTTTCGACCGAAAGGCTCCACGTGCGCTCGCGTTTGCGCTGGCCGCGCACCGCTCCGATGCCGGTTTTCATGATGGCGAACAGGAACAGGTACAGCAGCGCGACGAACAGCAGGCGGATGAGAAGCAGCGCGTAATCGATCACGGGGAATCCTCTCGCTTTCGCTTAGGCCAACGTGAAGACGAAGTTCGTGGACCCCATGGCGATATGATCGCCCTCGTTCAGCGGCTGGCTGGCGACGGCGCGGCCGTTGACGTACGTGCCGTTGGTGGAGCCCAGGTCGGTGATAACCCATGCGCCCTGCGGGCTCAGGGAGATCTCGGCGTGGGTGCGTGACACGTTGATGTCGGGGATGGTGATGTCGTTGCGCGACTCGCGGCCGAGCGTGACGCGGGCGCTTGCCAGGTCGATGGCGCGGTTGGCGGCCGTGTCGATCAGGCGGGCGCGGGAGGCCTGCTGCGGCTGGGCGGGCTGCTGGCCCGGCACGCCGGCGCCGGCGAACATCACGGTGTTGGCAGCCTGCTGGGGTGCCGCCTGCTGCGGCATGGCCTGGGGTCGCGGGGCGGCAGCGGCAGCCTGACCTGCAGCGTAGCCGGCAGCGGCTGCTGCAGGGGCGGCACCGGCGGCATAGGCGTTGAACTGGTCGACCGCACCGGCCGCGGCTTGCTGCGCTGCAGCGTAATCGGGGGCGGCAGCGGGCTGGTCCCAGGATTCCTGCGCGGGAGCCTGATAGCCCTGGGCCTCCCAGCCGTTTCCGGCGGGCATCTGCTGATAGCCCTGGTTGCCGTACTGATCGTATTGGTCGTACTGACCGTATTGATCGTGCTGGTCATATTGGTCGTACTGGTTGAAGCGCTGGTCGGGCATGGCTGCGCCTGCGCGGCCGAACTGCTGCGCAGGGTATGCGGCGGCAGCGCCGTAGCCGGCGTTCGCTCCGCCCAGGCCGTAGCGCTCCATCTCCTCGTTGCGCAGCTGGGAGATGATGGGCGCGGCGACGGCTTCGGCGATGACGTCGAACTTGCCGTGCTTGAGGCCTTCGTCGACGATGAAGCGCACGAGCGGCTGGCCGTCCATGGTCAGGCCCTGCTCGGAGGCCTTCGCGGCCAGGTAGGTTTCCGTTTCACCCGCGAGCGTGGGGTAGTAGCCGAACAGACGGCGGTCGTCGTCGGGGTTGACCAGCACGGTGTAGAGCGTGGGCGCGTACTGCTTGCCGGCGCCGACCATCTTCTCGCGGCGCATCTGCTTTTCGGCCTTCTTGGCGATCTGAACGGGGGAGATGGGGGCGTCGAACATCTTGTCCGCCGTGCCCTCGAACGTGTCCTCCATTTTGCCTTCGAACTTCGAGAAGATGCCCATTACCGCTCCTTGCAACGCTGTTCCATATCATGGCGGCGATAAGCCGCGAATTTACCGATGGTCCATCATGCCACAAACATAATGGCGAGATGGCGTCCTTTATGCAATCGTCATTATATTGTAAGCGGGGAAAGCGGGGAATCGCCAGGTGAAGCGCCGGGAAAGCGGGGGAGGGGGTCTAGGGCGCGGGAGCGGTGCTCGCCGAGGGCGTTCGTTGCCGAAACCCTCGTTTGCACGTGGGGCACTGGTTCTGGGCTGTTCTGCAGGAAAAGAGGGCTTTTCGCGCCGTGGTCTCTGGACTTCTGGGCGGTTTTTCGAGCGCCGTAGCACAATCTTTCAGTAAAACCCCAGGTCGCGAACGCCCAGGTTCTCCGTTTGAGCGTTTTCGGCCTCCGAAACCCCCCAGAACTTGCTTCGAGTGATGGTGGGCGCCGTTCGCGCCGGGCGGGCTTGGCCCCGCGTTGCTCTTGCGCCGCTATTCCGTCGGCTGGGCGTTTTCCACCATGCGCATGAGGTCCTGCTGGCTGTGGACGTCGCACTTGCGGTAGATGTGGCGGATGTGCGTTTTGGCTGTGCCCTCCGAGATGTAGAGTTTCTCCTGGATGTAGGCCGCGTTATGGCCCTTGGCCAGGAAGAATAGGATCTCGGTCTCGCGGCGCGATAGGAGGAACGTGTTCGCCACCGTCTCGCACTTGCCGCGGAAGCGGCCGCCGCCGCGTGCGGGCTCGTTGGGTTTCGCGAAGCGCGCTTCGGCAATCGCCGCGGGTGCGGGGTGGGTTGTTTGCCGTTCGCGCGCGGTGGGCAGGGCGGATGACGTTGCGGTCGAGTCCGCCGCGTCGTCGTTCCCGTTCGTGGTTCCGGCAGGTTGCGCAACCGTCGCGCTTTCGGGTTCGCCTGCGCTTCCAGCTGCCCCTGCGCCCATCGCGACTTCGCCGCCTTCACGCGCGGCGCGGTCCGCGGCGGCGTTGCCGGCTGAAGCGGGAACTTCGCAAGAAGCCGCTTCGGCCTCCCCACGGATAGCGGCCGCGGTGACGGCTGCCGAGGAAGCGTCCGCCAGCACGGATGCTTCGCCTTCTGCTGCCAGGTCGTCCGTCGCCCGTTCGCGCTGCTCGGCGCTCTCGGCCACCCCCTGCTCGAGGGCCTCCATGCCCTTGGAGGCACCGCAGTTGCGCAAACCGGCAGCGCGCTGGGACTCCTCTTTGCGCTCGAAGCTGGCGGACACGGCTTTGACCAGGGGGCACGGCATGATGATCGACTCGATCTCGCGCTCGCGGGGCAGCAGCGCATAGGCGAACACGATGACGAGCAGCAGCAAAACCACCAGTGCCTGCTCGCCGAACGGCAGCAGGTGCGCGTAGCTTGCAAGGGCGACGGGCACGAGCGCGCCGAACATGATGGCGATCGCCAGGATGGCGCGGCCGAGCCCGAACACGAAGATGGGCGACAGGCGGAAGCGTTGCGACAGGTCGGCGAAGAAGATCCACATGAGCGACTCGAAGCATAGGAAGCCCACAAGCATGATCACGCTGGTCAGAGCCGTGTTCTCAGTGCTCGCGAGGGGCATGATGAACACGGTGACGGCGATGAACGGCACGAGGGGCTGGAAGAAGCGGCTCCAGCGGTCGCCGCCGCCGAGCGCCATGATGGTCACGAGCACCAGCACGGTGGCGCAGCCGGCTGCCAGCAGCAGCATCGGCTGCGCGCCCACGCTGGTCTTCATCACGAGGTTCTGCAGCGAGTTCGATCGCAGCATGCCCAGGGCGATGCCGAGCACCAGCACGGGGGCGCCGAAGCGCACAACGAACCTGCCGCGGTTGATGGGCAGCGGTTTGAAGATGGGCACCTCGTCGCGCTCATGAAAGGGCTTGGGCGTTTTCTTCAGCAGAATAGCCAGCTCAAGCAGCGGAACGCAGGCGATCGCGATGGCGGACACGGGGAAGGGCGCATAGTGCAGCACGGTCGCGAACAGGCCGATGGCGATGGAGATGGCGATGGCGGTGTTCAGCACGATCGAGGCGCTGTCGGTGCGGGCGAACGCCGTGCCCCAGTACACGATGAGGATGGCGGAGCCGATGCCGGTCATGATGCCGGACGCCGTTTCCGCCAAGGGGGTTCCGAAGAAGGGAACCGTCAAGAGCAGCAGCGAGCCCACGCACGAAAGCGCGGCGCCGATGCAGAGCAGCTTGCGAGATGTGTACAGCTTCAGGAAGCGCTGGTCGGTGGCTGCGATGAGCAGCATGGCGAATACGTAGACGATGGTTGAGATCAGGTAGGGGACGGTGACGCTGCTGCCGTAGAGCCCTTGGAAGCAGGGCATGGGCCCGAACACCGAGGCGGTGCCGAACATGGTGGCGTACACCCACGCCTGATGCAGGCCGTAGCCGACCGATAGCAAGCTCAGCTCGCCGAATGCGCTCTCGTCGCCGAAGTCGGCATTGAGCGTGATCCTTGGAACGCGTACCCCCATACGCAAACCCCTCCCGGTATTGTATTGTGCATCCTCTTCGCCGTCTATGATACCGGGCGATGGGGGGATGATGCACGCGACTGATGGGGTGATTTTGATGTCACCCTGCTAAAGTCAGGCTATTGAACTGCGGAAATGGAAAAATCATCCCAGGAGGATGATGCTGCGGGAGCGTGTCTGCTTCGCATTGGAGGCGTCTTCGTGCAGCCAAGCGCCATCGGTCTGGCCGAGCGCGTTCGCCGGCCTCGCTCGCCCCCGTGCGCGCTGCGTTCTGCCCGTCGGTTCGATTGCGCACGCGTTCGCAGCTGCGTTCCATCGATCTTGCCGCGCCTGCCCGCGTTCGCTGTTTTGCCGCGCGCGGGCCGGCTGGCCGACCGGCCCGTATGCGCGTCGGGCGCTAGGCCACCTTGATGACCACGTTGTCGTAACGGCTGAGCTGGGTGTCTTCACCCGTGGTGCCCTGACCGTCGTGCGTGGTCTGCGTGCCCGGCTTCTGGGTCTCGGCGGCGTACACGGTTGCCGTGTACTGCTTGCCGGCCAGGTAATCGGCCAGGCTGGTGGCGTTGTAGTCGTGAATGGCCTCAAGGCCGTTCTGGTTCTCGCTGGACATGACATCCTCGTTCAGCAGGTCCTTGACCGTGCTTCCCTCGGGAACGATGACCAGCTCGCTACGGATAGCGCCGCCCTGGGCGGTTTCGTCCAGCACGCACGTGACCTCGTGCACGCCCTTGCTTTCCACCTGGACGCCCTCATCGCTGTGGACGTAGTAGAACGCATAGGCCGGCACGGCGATCATCGCGCACGCGCAGCACGCGACCGCGATGGCAAGAAGCTTCTTGCCCCAAGATACGTTTGCCATTTGAGCCTCCCTTCTCGTAAGAGTCGAGGAATGGAAGCCCCGCTTTCGACAACGTGGTTTGCAGTATACGGGCGCACGGTCGTTCAGGCAACCGATTAACAAGCCTGTGACCTGGGGAAACATGGAATCAGCCCCCGCGTATGATGTCGTCGGCGTCCCGGGCGGCGCGTTGGCGGCGACAACTTCGCCATTTTAGGGTTTGCGGGATGATGGCCCGCTTCCCGCGCTTCCTATAATGGGCGGCAGCGAAGAGGAAACACGCCTGCGACCTGGTGGTTCGCAGGCGATTGGCCGCGCGTTCGAGGTGAACGCCGGCCGGCCCTGCGCCGCGCGCCGGGGCCCGACGTAGAACAGGGGGATTTGCGATGGCCGAAAATCAAATTGCTGATTTGTGGGACGAAGAGGACGAGTTCGACCCGCTGGCCGTGGACGATCTGGAAATCAACCAGGAGGACATGGACGACGACAACCCGCTTGATACGGTGGACTATCCCACCATGCGCAATATGCCCGAGGACATGCAGCGCGAGTCGGTGTACAGCCCCGAGCGCCAGGGCGGTGCCGTGCAGGCCGTGCTGGCTATGCTCGATCACAACCCGGCGCGTCGCCCGGTGCTGGTTTCCATTCTGGGTTGGTGCGAAGGCGGTTGCGTGAACAGCGAGCTTACGGAAAAGGTTGACGCGCTGCAGGCCGACAACCGTTCCGTGTACGGCACCACCACGCTGTGCCGTATGCTGGAGCGCGCCGGAGCGCTTGAGCTGGAGATGCCGGAAACGTCCGAAGAGCGCGAGGACGCGGCCGAGGGCGTTGAGTACCTGGAAATCAAGGAGCGCGTTGACCCCACGTGGCGCACCACCGAGGCCGGCAGCGCCGTGTTCGCCCAGATGACTGATGGTTCGGCGTTCCGCGACATGGTGTTCAACCGCGACGTGAAGTACCTAGAGGTATACCGCGCGGTCATGAACTTCGTGGATGCCGCGCCGCGTTCGAAGGACGACATCGAAACGCTGGTGGACGGGTTCGACGTGGTGAAAAGCCCGCGCCGCTTCGGTGGTCACTTCATTGACATGCTGGAGAAAACCGACGCGCTGCATTGGAAAGATCACTCGTGGCAGCTGACCGACCTGGGACGCAAGATGATCCCCGAGGTTGAGGCCGCGTGTGCGAAGAAGGGGGAGTAACCGATGGCTGAGAACATGGCTGCAGCACCCGCTGCTGGGGAAGAGATGGACCTGGCTGCGCTGATGGATGGCCGAGCTCGTACGTACGGCCTGATGGCGCGCCTGTTTCTGAAGGAAGTTGACAAGGCTGCGCTGACGGAGTTGCAGGGCATGCGCTTCCCGGCCGCCACGAGCAGCGCCAAGGTGGACGAGGGCTACCACATGCTGTACGACTACCTGCGCACCAGCTGGGACGACAGCATCACCGAGCTTGCCATCGACTACGTGCGCACATTCATCGGTCACGGCGTGAACGGCTTTTCTGCGGCGTATCCGTTTGAGAGCGTGTACACCTCCGAGCGTCGTTTGATGATGCAGGAAGCGCGCGCCGAGGTGCTGCAAACGCTGCGCGAGAACAACCTGAAGCGTGGTCGTTGGACCGAGGGCGAGGACCACATTGCCCTTGAGCTGGAGTTTATGCAGCGTATGGCCATGCGCACGGCCGAGGCTCTGCGTGCCGGCGACGAGGACAAGGCCATCGAGAAACTGCGCACGCAGCAGAAGTTCGCGCAGGACCACCTGCTGAACTGGCTGCCCATGATGACCGAAGACATGCGTCGTTTCGCGCGCACCATGTTCTACCAGGGTTTGGCCCAGCTGGTCATGGGCTATGTGGAAGAGGACGCTGACCTGCTGGAAGAGCTGCTGGACAGCGTGGAAGAGGCTGCGTAGTGGCGGCGCGTTGCCGCCGCGTTATAGGAAGCGCTGCGCTGTGCGCGGCGCTGGTTGCTGGGCTCGGCGGGTGCGCCGGGTTCAGCCCTGTTTCGGGGGCGGATGCACAAGGTGGTGCGTCGGCGGGTGTCGAGAAGCAGGCGGCGGAGTTGTCGCTGGTGCACGAGGGTGCGTTGACGGTGGCGTGCCCGTTGGACTGCCTGCCGTATTTTCAGGATGCCAACGGCGTGCAAACGGGGTTCGGCTGCGAGCTGATGGATGCGGTTGCGCAGCGGCTTGACGTTGAAGTTGCCTGGTCGAAGGCAGATTCGGCTGATGCGGCGCTTGCGCGTGCGCAGGTGGCAGGGCAGACCGTTCGTGGTGCGCAGGTGCGGGCCGACGCGGCCATGACGGTGGCGGATGCCGTAAGCGGGCAGGTTGGCAGCGTTGTTGCAGATGACGCGTCGGGCATGGTGCGCGTTCCGTTCGTAGACGTGAGCCAATGCTTGGTGGCAAAGAAGTCTTCCGCTGTTGAAAGCGTTGATGACCTGGGCGGATGTAAGGTCGGCGTGCTTGCAGGCTCACCCGGCGCTGCATGGGCGGCATCTTCGCTTGCTGATGTACAACTAGTTGAGTACAACAACGTGGGTGAGCTGTTTTCGGCGCTGCAGGCGCGTAATGTGGATGCCGTTGTGGCTGATGAGCAGGCCGCGAACTACCACTTGCGCGTGTCGTATGGCGATGAGCATGTGGTGCAGCACATCGAAGGGGCCGACGCGGGCTATGCGCTGGCGTTCGACGCTGACAACGAGGCGCTGGCGCAGGCTGTGGCGCAGGCGCTTTGTGCGATGCGGGAAGATAGTTCCTACCAGCAGCTTTGCGACGCGTGGTTCTCCGAGGCCGACAATTCGCGCGGCAAAGTTGAAGCTCGTACGCCCGAACAGGGTGCCCCCGGTCACGACAAAGGCGGCGGCGTGTAGGCGAAACGCTGCGCGATGGTGTAGGCTAGGGCGCGTTACTGTTTTCGGTTGAAAGGGTTTCGCCATGAGGATATGCGCGTTCGGCTCATCGAGCCGGGATCTGGATGCGCTGTACATCGATGCCGCTTACGAGCTGGGACGCACGTTGGCCGAGCACGGGCACGGCCTGGTGTTCGGGGGCTACGACGTGGGCCTGATGGGCGCGGTGGCGCACGGCGTGGGTGACGCGGGCGGTAGCGTCATAGGCGTCGTCACCGAGGGCCTGAACAAGAAGGGACGCCCCGTGTACCCGTGCACCGAGCTGATCTGCGAATCCGACCTTGCCACCCGTAAGACGCGCATGACCTCGCTGGCCGATGCGTTCGTCACCTTGCCTGGCGGCCTGGGCACGTTCGACGAGTTCTTCGGCATCGTCTCCCAGGTGAAGGCCGGCGAGCTGGATGCGAAGAGCGCCATCCTGAACGTGGGCGGCTATTTCGACCCGCTGGTCGAGATGCTCGACCGCGCGACCGCCACGGGTCTCAACTCTACCGACTGGCGCAGCAACTGCGACGTGTTCGACTCCCCCGAGCCGTTGGCGGCGTGGCTGGAAGCCTAAATAGGTAACGAAACGCTCCCGTTTCCCATAAATACCTGCCTGCATCTAGCACTCGTAGACAAAGAGTGCTAACTTTCTTTGGTAGCAAATATCGTTATGCACGTGCTCAAGGAAGGGGCTCATAGCATGGCTAAGGAAATCGCATACGACAACGAGACGCGCGAGAAGCTTGCGACCGGTGTGGCGAAGCTGGCCGACGCGGTGCGCGTGACCATCGGCCCGAAGGGCCGTTACGTCGGCATCACCAAGAAGGGCGAGCGTCATCCCAACGTCTCCAACGACGGCGCTACCGTTGCTGCGCACGTGGGCGCATACGACCACGTGGAGAAGATGGGCCTGCAGGTGGTCCGCGAGGCAGCAACCGCCGCGAACAACGAGGCTGGCGACGGCACCTCCACGGCAACGCTGCTCGCTGATGCCATCGTGCGTGAGGGCGTGCGCTACGTTACCGCCGGCAATGACCCGCTGGCCCTGCGCCGCGGCATCCAGAAGGCCGCCGACGTCGCATCCGACGAGCTGCTGAAGGCCGCCACGCAGGTGACCACGCGCGAGCAGATGGCCGAGATCGCCACCGTTTCCTCGGGCGACCCCGAGATCGGCGCGAAGATCGCCGAGGCCCTGGACGAGATCGGCCAGGACGGCGTCATCTCCGTTGAGAAGTCCACCAAGTTCGGCATCGACCTGGAAGTCAAGAAGGGCATGCTGTTCGACCGCGGCTTCATCTCCCCGTACATGGCCGACGATATGGGCTCCATGACCGGCGAACTTGAGCAGCCCTACATCCTGATCACCGATCAACGTCTGGCTGACAACTTCAAGGACGTCGTGCCCGTGCTGGAGGAGGTCATGCAGTCCGGCCATCCGCTGCTCATCGTGGCAGACGACGTGCGCGGCGAATCCCTGAACTCCCTGCTCATGAACCGCCAGAAGGGCACGCTCATCAGCGCAGCCGTCATGTGCCCTGGCGCCGAGGAGCGCCGCAAGGCGGAACTGGAGGACATGGCCATCCTCACCGGCGGCGAGGTCATCTCCCCCGAGCGCGGCCTGTCGCTGGCAGACGCCAAGAAGAGCATGCTCGGCCGTGCCGCAAGCGTGCAAATCACGAAGAGCCGCACGCTCATCATCGGCGGCAAGGGCAAGCAGGAGGCCATCGAGAAGCGCTGCGAGGCCATCCGTAACGAGCTGAAGAACCCGCATTCCGACTACGAGCTGGACGTCATGCGCGAGCGCTTGGCGAAGCTGTCCGGCGGCATCGCCGTCATGAGCGTCGGCGCTGCAACCGAGACCGAGATGAACGAGATCCGCAGCCGCATCCAGGACGCCCTGCGCGCAACGCGCTCGGCTGCAAGCCAGGGTCTGCTGGCCGGCGGCGGCGTTGCCCTGATCCAGGCGTCCAAGGCGCTTGACCAGGTGGAAGCCGCCAACGAGGAGGAGCGCTTCGGCGTGGACATCCTGCGCAAGGCGCTCGAGGAGCCCATGCGCGCGCTGTGCAGCAACGCCGGCTATAACGGCGACGTCGAGGTTGCCAAGGCGCTTGAGGCACAGCCCGGCTTCGGTCTGGATTGCGAGACCGGCAAGTACGGCGACATGATCTCCATGGGCGTTGCCGATCCGGCCAAGGTCACCGTCACGGCCCTGCAGGCCGCCGCGTCCGTTGCCTCGCTCATCCTCATCACCAACTGCAGCATCACCGAGGCTGACAAGAAGGATGAGGAAGAGAGGTAGCAGTCGCGCAAGCAGTTACTGCGCTGATCGGGGAAGCAGTTCCCCGACGCGAAGCTTCGGCTTCGCCAGTCCTTTCAAATAGAGCACGCTGAACGGGAGCCCTACGGGGCTCCCGTTTTTATACGGAACGCGAAATCGTATAAAGAAGCGCTCGAAAACGTGCGCTAAGTTATACGAATCCCGGAAATCGTATAAAGTAGATGAGATTCCAGGCCCCTTCTTTATACGAATCGCGAAAACGTATAACTGAAAAGTCGAGGGCGGCGGGGCGGACCCTAAGAAGAAGCAGGGGTAGGGAATCGTGTTCATGCTCATGCAATACGAGACGTTCGGGCTCACGCAGCAGTTCAAGGAAGAGTTCGGAGTAGTGCCGGTGGTCTGGCGGAATCCTTTCGAGTAGGGGTTTGTCGTGTGCAGAAGGTTCACGGTCGTTACATGGGATGAGGTTGCGGAAGTTGTGCGCGAGCTGCAGGCGGATTCGCCTGTGAACGCGCAGCCCGATTGGCCTGCGCGTCCGATGGCTGGTGAAGCCGCGACAGCGCAGGTTGAGCCGGGCGAGGATGCGTTCCCTGGCGCGGGCGTTGACGTAATCGTCCGCGGTCCGGAAAGCCAACTGGCTGTTGAACGTTTGACCTGGGGATTCCCTGTTGAATGGCAGCAACGCCCCGTGTACAACACGCGCTTGGAAACGGCGATGGGGCCGAATCCGGGTATGTGGGAGCAGCCGATCGCGCAGGGTCGCGGCATCGTTGTGACGGGCGGTTTCTTCGAAGCGCATGCGACCCAAACGACACGCAGCCCGAAAACGGGGCGGCGAATCAAGCAGCAGTATCGTTTCGAAAGCGGCGAAGATTCGCCGCTGCTGCTGGCGACGGTATGCGGTCAAGGTCGCTTCTCGGTAGTGACCACGCGCCCGAACGCCAACGTTGCGCCCGTGCACAACCGTATGCCCCTGGCGCTAACGCTCGCCGAGGCGCGTTGGTGGTTGCGTGCGCCGTGGCCCAGCCTGGTGGCCAACTGGCAAAAGCTAGCAAATCGCGAAAGGCTTGCGTTAACGGCGGCCCCAGAGCAACCGCCAGCCCCGGTAACGTTCGGGCAGGGGACGTTGTTTTAAGGCGTGCAACGTTTGCGGGGTGCGAGCTAGAGCTTGCCGCTGCGCAATGAAACTTCGCATTGACCTCTTCTGTCGGATTGCTTGTTGTCGAACGGAGCGGACGCTGGCACAATTGCAGTATGGCTTTGAGCGATGGGAACATATCGACTAAGGTGGAAACGGCGGAAGTGCCGTTTCCATTGACGCGCATTGATGGCTCGATGTGCGTTGATGACTTCCTTCCATACACGAACCTATCGATCGAGCGTGCGTTGCGTTTGATCCCTCTTGAAGATGACCCCGAAAGCCATCGAAACCTGTATGCGTGGTTCATGAATGAAACGGGGAAAGAAGGCGCTCGATTCCATGGCAGCACATTGCCTGGAGTTAAGTTTAAGCATGTGGCGTAGCGTGGGATCCATGTGCCGAGCCGCCACAGGTATGCGGCAACGGTGACGGTTGCCTATAACAGCTTATATAGCGAGAACAACGATGGTACCCGAATCGATTTGGGCGATGGGACATGGGTCTTGTACTACTCGGCCCATCAAAACAATTCCGGCGGAACGACCGACATGCAATGGAATCAAAAGCTGGTGAATTGCTTGATGGATGGCGTTCCCGTTGGTGTGTTCCTTCAGCAGAACTCGTCTTCGAGTTCGTACCTGCGCTTTCTCGCGTTCGTTGAGGAGTTCAATCCCGAGAACGAGTTGTTCACCTTGCACGGGCCCGTTACGCCTAAGACCGAGCATTTGTTTGCGAGTGCGGCGCCGCAAGCCGAAATGAGGGAGTCGGCAACGGTTGACGAGGGGCCTCTATCAAACGAGGCAAGCGATCCCGAAAGCATGGAAGAGGATCGCCGCCGTTTCTCCGTTGCTCGTCGTATGGTGCGTCAAGGGCAGCAAACCTTTAGAAAAGACCTGCTCGAGGCTTATGAGGGGCATTGCGCGGTTACGGGATTCGATACGAACGAGGTGCTGCAAGCAGCGCATATCCTTGATTATCGCGGAACCCAAAGCAATGTTGTGGAGAACGGCATTTTGCTGCGTTCCGATATTCACTTGCTATTTGATAGCTATTTGCTGGGTATTAACCCTGCTTCGATGCGTCTGGAAGCAAGTTCACGGATTTCGGACGGATCATACGCAGATCTTGATGGTGCGCCGCTGTTTTTGCCTAAAGAGAAGGCGTTGCGCCCGAACGAGAATTTCCTTATCGCGAAGTACAAGCGTTTTAAGTGTTGCGTTTGATTCCGAAGTAGTGCCGTGGCGTTTCTCTTAGATGAAAGATGAATGCCGCGCCGTTTTGCCTTTCTTTTGTTTCCCTAGCGATTTCTATCTGCTGTGATCCGTTGATAAGCGGCTGCTCGTCGTGCTTCTCGAGGATCTCCCCATGTCAACTTACGGTTTGCAGATGCCGCAGGGGGAGTAGCCTCGGGCTATGAGTTGGTCTCGGGTGCCGGTGAAGTCCTGCTTGTTTGCGTTTGAGATGTCGCTGGCGGCGGAGCAGTCGGGCTTGTGGAACTTCTTGTTCTTCACGTTCAGGATATAGTCCTGCTGCTCGGATGCGCTTTGGTTGCCGGCGCTGTTGCTGCCGGTTCCGTCGGCGTTGCTGGCGTTGCTCCCGCTGCCGGACCCGTCGCCACTGCCGTTGGCGCTGCTGCTGCCGTCGGCATTGCTCCCGTTGGCGCTTCCCGCTGCTGCCTTATCCGCTCGCGCTGCTGCTGCGGTGGTGATGGTGGCGTTGCCTTTGCTGGTGACCTGCGGGGTTTCGGACGATTCCCAGCTTTCGCCGGTCACGTAGTCGATGGCCACGCCTGGCTCCACGTTGTACACGAACACGTTGAACTGCACGGCTTCGCCGTTGTCCTCGACGGACTTCGCTTCCATCTGAACCCCGCGCGCCACCAGGTCGTTTGCGGCGAACAGCGGGGTGACGCGGTAGAGCACGTGGTTGCCCGTGCTGCGCACATAGTCGCCCACTAGCTCCTCGTAATACAGCATGCCTACTGCATTGAACGTGCGCGTGCCCGTGATCAGGTTCTTCTCGTTGGCGTTTTCCCCGCACAGCTGATGCGCGATCAGGTGGCTGCGGTTATACAGCATGCCGTCGTCGACGAAGCTGTATTTGCGCTGCACCCAGCCGCTCGGGTGCACTTGCGAGATGTCGCCGCGCTTCTCGTTGGATACGGTGTCGGGTCCGATGCGTGCGAAAGCGGTGCCGCAGCGGCCTTCGAAATCCAGGTCGCTGAACTGCATAAACGTTCCGCGCGCCTCGTCCTGTGCCGTAAACCCGGGCATGCCGTGGTTGATATCGATGCACAGCGCGCCGGTATACGCAGGGATGTCGGCGATGGTCGCCTGCGCGGATCGCGCGTCGTCGGAGCCACCGTATGTGCCGGCGCTTCCGTCTGAGCTGCTGATGGAGCTGCCGGATCCAGCGGCGTTATCGCCGATGCTGACGGTACAGCCCGTTGCGGGAAGTGCGAACGAGAACGCCAGCGCCAGGGCGGCTAATGCTGCGGCGATGCGCTGGGGAAGCGAAAGCGTGCGGTTATCTTTCAACGGCGGCCTTTCTGTTGTTGCTTAGGCTGCCGATTGTAGCGAATGGATTTGATGTACCTATGGCGCGCAAGTGCCTGCAATATAATGTGCGCATGACTAAAACGCAGCTGATACTCAATCGATACAAGCCCCTTGCCAAGGCGGGGGTCGGCGGCTTCGGTACGGTGCAGGTGGCATGGGATACGCGCATCCAGCGCAAGGTGGCCATCAAGTGCATCCCCCTATCCGAGGCCGAGTTGTTGCGCGCCGCCCTCCCCGGGGCAGATGCGCTTGATATTTTCCCTGATGAACGCGGCGAAAGCTCGGCTGGTTCTCAAGGCCTCGGCCTAATGGGCGCGCATACGGCGGGTTCCGCGGCATCTTCGGCGACCGCCATCGACCCGGCGGACGTTCCCCCGTGGGAGGATTTGCCGGCAGAAACGGGTTTTGCGGGCTCCGAGGATGCTGGGGTCCTCGACGGCTCCGATGCGCCGGCGGAGCCGACGAGCGCTCCTGCCCGCGAAGTTGGGCCCGGCTTTGAGGGATTCGATCCTGCGGACCCGTCGAGCGCCGATTCATTCCCTAGCCAGCTTTTGCCCGGTCAGTCGGTCAGCCTGACGAATGCGGTCGACCCTGCCAGCCGCCCGCTGGTGCGCACGCTCTCGCGCATCCCTGGATTGGACGAGGCCCGCACGGCGGCCATGCTGTCGGACCCGAGCATCGTCGCGGTGTACGACTTCGAGATCCAGGATTCCACGGCGTACCTGATCATGGAATATGTCGAAGGCATGACGCTCACCGAGCTGTTGCGCGACCACGACGATCGGCTGACGCTCGATGTGGTCGCTGCCGTGTTCGAGGCGGTGGCGCATGCGCTTGAGGTGGCGCATGAGAACGGCGTGCTGCATCTTGATATCAAGCCCGATAACATCCTCATCAACGCATCGGGCCAGGTGAAGGTGACTGATTTCGGTCTGGCGACCTTGGCCGACGCGCAGGGATTCGGCGTGGCTGGCGGCGGCACCATCGGTTACATGCCGCTTGAGCAGATGCGCCAGGAGAACCTTGACGCGCGGTGCGACGAATGGGCGCTCGCGTCGGTGACGTACGAGATGCTGGCGGGCGAGAATCCCTTCTTGGCGCCGAACTTGTTCCAAGCGCAGGAGGCCATCGAGGACGGCGAGCTGGTGCTGCCGTCGCTGTGCTGGGACAACCTTGACCCGGCCGCAGACGACCCCGTCTTCTACGCGTTGGACCCTGAGCGTGAGGAACGCTACGAGTCGGTGGCGGATTTTGCGGAGGAGCTTTCGCCGTTTTTGGGCGACCCGGCGAAGGGTCGTGCGGAGCTGGCCGACATCGTGGCCGGTCCGGATGAGGAAGAGGAGACCGAGCCGCAGCCTCGCGAGCCGGGCATCCCGTTGCGCGATCGCATCACCCCCGAGCTGGTGTTCTTCGGCTCGCATGCGTGCGGCGCGGCGGGGTCGGCGCTGCTGGCGTTTTTGTCGCTGCAGAACATCTCGCAGACCGAAGGGTTTACCAACCCCCTGTTCTGGGGGTTGCTGCTGCTCATCACGCTTGCCGGCGCGCTTCGTCCTCATCTGGGCGCGCTGTTGGGGTTCGTCTCCCTGTCGGCCATGCTGGTGATGTGTGGCGTGCCTGCTGCGGGATGCGTGCTGCTGGCGGGCACCGGCGTATGGTGGTGGTACCTGGGCCGTGCGGGCGACGCGACCGCGAACGCCGCGCTGGCGACGCCGCTTGCCGGTGCGATCGGGTTGGGGCCGCTCGGCCCGTTGGCGGCGGGTTTTGCGCTGCGCCCGGTTGCGGCGATGGCGACCGCGGCGTTCCAAGTGCTATGCGGGTTCATGCTGGCAGGCTTGGGAAGCGCCTCGTTCATGGGGTGGGATATGCTTGCCACCTGGCATTTCTCGACGGCGGCATTCGCAAGCGATGCGGTAATCGACCGGATGGCGGCAATGCTGTTGGACCCGGGCACATGGATCATGGCGGCGAGCTGGGTGCTTGCGGCGGGAGCCTGCGCCCTGCTGCGTTGGCGCCCCACGCGGCTGTTCGCGTCCTTTGGCGTGCTGGCGGGTGCAGCGGTGCTGGTTGCCGGGTTCGTTTTGGCGGCGATTTGCGGGGCTCCTTCCGCATCCGCCTTCACCGATCCTGCCGATGTGGCTTCGTTGGTCGTTTCCTCGGGCATTATGCTGTTCGCCGCCTATCTTCTGCCCGACCCCGAGTATTATGACGAGAGCGACGAATAACTTTCGCCCTTGACGTTAGGACGAAGCGGCGTTGCGGGATAACGCAAGAACGGCCGACGGCGCGGTGCCGCGGCCTTACATGGATAGGAAGGAAACCTATGATCGAGCTTAACGACGATAAGACGTTGTTCTTCTTCGACCGCGATCTTGAGCCGGTGCTGACCGTGAAGTCCGGCGAGACGATTCGCATCCGCACGAAGGACTGCTTCAGCAACCAGCTGACCGGTCCTCAGGACACCATGGATGACCTGGATTGGGACGCCGTCAACCCGGCAACCGGCCCGGTGTTCGTCGAGGGCGCGAAGGCGGGCGGCGCGTTGAAGGTGCGCATCGAGAACATCGAGTTCGACGAGCAGACCTGCTCCGCTACTGGCCAGGACGAAGGCGTGTGCGGCAACCGCTTCACCGAGTGGGCCACGCATTATTGCAAGATCCAGGGCAACACGCTGGCCTGGGATGAGCGCCTGAACATCCCGCTGCGCCCCATGATCGGCGTCATCGGCGTGGCTCCCGAGGGCGAGCCGGTGAACTGCGGCACGCCGGGCAGCCATGGCGGCAACATGGACAACACGGCGATCACCACCGGCGCCACGCTATACTTCCCCGTGGCGGTCGATGGCGCGCTGTTCGGCTGCGGCGACATGCACGCGGCCATGGGCGACGGCGAGGTCAGCGTTTCCGGCGCCGAGGTTGCGGGCTACGCTACCGTCACGCTGACGGCCATGCCCGAGCTGAAGCTGGTGAACCCGCTGATCGAGAACGATACGCATTTCGGCATCATCGTGTCCGCGGAATCGCTGGATGCGGCCGCTGAGCTGGCCGTTCAGCAGATGGTCGACCTGCTGGCTTCTCGCACGAACGAGTCCGAGGCCGATCTGGTCATGCTGCTGTCGCTGGTCGCCGACGTGCAGGTGTGCCAGATGGTGGACCCGCAGAAGACGGTGCGTTTCATGGTGCCGAAGTACGTGCTGGACGCCATCGGCTTCGCGCTGTAGCTGCAAAACGGGAAACGAAGAGCCCGCAAGCGTTGTGCTTGCGGGCTCTTTTGCGTTCGGGCAAAAAAGAAACCGCCCCGCGTATTGGCGTTGCGGGGCGGTTCGGCGGCAGGTGTGAGTGAGTGGCCGCCGCGTGGTTATTCCGAGTCTTCCTCGTCGTCATCGTCGAAGAAGGACCAGTCGTCCTTGCCCTTCGGGCGGTCGACGAACGTTTTGCGGGTGCGACGTTCCATGATGATGCATGCGATAAGGCTGATGACAAGACCCGCACCGATCATAATGCCCATGCCGGCATATGTCTCGAAAAGAAAGTGGTACAGGCCAATCCAATCCATGCTGTTCCTAACGGTTCGCTCGCAAGCGCTCGAAGGCGCGTATTACAAAGCCAAAGTATACTACACCGTTTCCGATCCGGTCGCGCCAAGAATGAAGAACAACCGACGATTAGCAACAAACCGCAAGAGTTCGAAGGTCTCGAGGGCCTGACGGGTCGGGCCTGACGGTTTGCTCGGACGGTTTGGGGACGTAGGACTAAGTGTCCGGTTCGGACACTTAGTCCTACGTCCCCAAACCGTCCGACCTGTCCCCGAACCCAAGCCTTCAGGTTTCGGACAGATAAGCCTCCGTCCCCATGTGTCTGTGGAGGTGGCACCAGCAGGTGTGTTGGGGGTTGCCGAACGCCAGCGGCGAGGGGCGGCTGGTGGTGAGCGTGTTGATGCAGCCTCCGACGTCGATGGGCTCGGCGGTGCGGGCGCTGGCGGCCCCGGGTGCGTTTTGCGTGCCGCAGCTTTCCGCTTGCCACCAGGCTCCTTGCGGCATGACGATGGTTCCGGCGATTACGTCGTCGGTGACGTGCGCGGGAAGGCGCAGCGTACCGAAGCGGTTCGATGCCTCCACCAGGTCGCCGGTCACGATGCCCCGTGCGTCGGCGTCCGCGGGGTTGATCGAGATGACCTGCGGCACGCGCCGCGAAACCGCGGGCACGTTGCCCCATGACGAATGGATGCGCGCGACGCTATGGAAGCCGAACACGCGAAGCGGCTGGTCGCAGGCGGGTTCGGTGTTTGATTCGCTTTTGCGACCGCCTATGGGAAGGCCGGCGTCCGATTCGTATTCCTGGCCGCCTGCGGGAAGGAATGCGCTGGATTCACATCCGTGGCCGTCCTCGCGCAGCTCAGCGTCCGGTTTCTGCGCCCCGTCAGTTGCGGGCCGTTCAACGGCGAACTCCGCCGGGCCCCATTCGGGAACGTAGGTGGGGATGGGCGTGATGGCGCCTTCGTCGGGTGTGCCGCGCAGCGCTTCGGCCGCGACGGCGAGCTGTTCGCTGAACAGCTCGATCTTTCCCGACGGCGTGTCGAGCGGGTGCGCGTCGGGGTCGCTTCGCCAATCGGCCAGCGCCACGAACGGCTCGGCGCAATCGGTGCGCCAAGCAAGCCCTTCCTCGAGCAGCCGGTCGAACGTCGGCAACCCGGTGCTACGTTCGCGGTCGCCCTCGTACAGAAGGCGAATCCATCCGCCTTCTGTACGCCCTTCGGTGAACGCATCTTCGATTCCCCAGCGTTTTGCCAGTTCAACGCATACTTCCCAGGCGCCGCGTCGCTCGAAGCGGGCGCCTAGCTCTCCGGTGCTCGCAGCGATGCGCCGGCCCCAACCGTCGGCATCCATCGCGCTTTCCTGCTCCATGCGGAACAGGTCGGGCAGCACGATGTCGGCGTAGCGGGCGGAGTCGGTGAACTCTACATCGATGTTTAGGATGAGCTCGCATTTCGACGGGTCGCCCAGCACGCGATGCGCACGGTTGACGTCGCCGTGCTGGTTGGTCAGGCAGTTGCCGCCGTGGCATATGATCGCCTTGATGCTGCAGGGAAGGTGTGCGGCGCCATTCTGATGTTGTACGGAATATGTTGCACGGTTGCTATGAGAAGTCTTCTCCAAGCTCGCTTTCGCAGCGAGGGCGAATCCCCTTGCTGCGTCGTTTTCTGTCGGGGCTTCCTGTGTGGAGCCTGGTCCTTCTGCATTACCGCAACTTGCTTCTGGCAGCCCGCGAACGCCCTCGCGTGCGCCTAGCGTCTCGCCGTTCTCGATGGCGTCGAGGAACCGATACGCCGGGATGCGGAAGGGAACAGCGTTCCGGCCTGCGGAAACACGCGTGAGAAAGCCGCCGCCCCAGGCGATGTTCATGCCGTTGTTCGTGCCGGGCAGACCCACCTGCCCGAGCGCCGCGGCCAGCATCATGATCATGCCGCTGGTCATCTCACCGTTGCTGCGACGCTGCGGACCCCAGCCCTGCATGATGAACGCGGGCCGTGCGGTAGCAAGCTGTGAGGCCAGTTCGCGGATGTCGTTTGCGGGGATGCCGGTGATCGCCGCTGCCCACGGAGGCGTCTTCGCCATATGGTCGTAGCCGGTGCCGCGCAGGCAATCCATTACGGAAAGCCCCAGGCCGCGCCGGTGCTCGGGCAATGTCTCGTCGGTGAACCCGATGCAACGCTCGCGCAGGAAATCCCAATCCAGCGCGTTGTGCGTAAACGCAAGCTCGTGCAGGAGCGCGGCTGCCAGCGCACCGTCGGTCCCGGGGTTGATGGGCAGCCAGGAAACGGTTTGCCCGCCTGGCGCGGCATCTGCTGATAGCGTGCCGCCGCAAGCGGGTGTCGCTGGTCGTCCCTTGTGCGTGCTGCTGCCTGTCAACGATGCGCCGCAGACCGCCGACGCCTGCCTCTCGTTCTCGTCGCCGTTTGCGGGCCTTTTGCGCTTGGGAATGGAGCCGTTGCGGCGCGGGTCCACCATCACGATGCGCCCGCCGCGTTCGCCCACCTGCTCGACTACGCGGTCCCAGGCGCCGTGCCAGGTGGCGCGGCCCGTCCCCGTTTCCGCTGGCGAAGCACCGAACACCAGCACGAGCCGCGCATCGGCGGCGGCGTCGAGCTCGCTTCCGCCAGGGTAGAGCGCGCCGGGCCCGTACGTGCTGCGGACCATGGCGTTGATCTGCGGATTCGAATAGTTGTTGTAGTGGTCGAGGAAGCCGCCGAAGCAGTTCATCAGCCGCTCGAACGGGTCGGCGGTGGTGCACGATTGGCCGGTGGTATAGGCCAGGTAGATGGACTCGTTGCCGTGTTCGCGGCGGATACGGGCCAGCTGGTCGGATATCTCGTCAAGCGCTTCGTCCCAGGTCACGCGCTCGAACTGCGCGGAACCGCGCGGCCCGACGCGGCGAAGGGGCCACATGAGGCGGTCGGGGCTGTTCGCCCACGCGCGCATGGACAGCCCGCGGTGGCACGCAGGGGCGGCCTTGTTCGCCGACACGCGTGCAAGCTCGCCGTCGCACAGGTGCAGCTCAAGCGGGCAGCGGCCTGGGCAGTCGATGGCGCAAAACGCCGGTGTGCGGGTTTCGGCGGGGAAAGCGGTGCAGGTTTGCGGTTTGGTTTGCGCTCCGGTTTGCCCCGATGTTTCTCCCGCAGCGCCTTCTACAGCCGCCTCGGCAGCTTCGCTTCCGAAAGAGGAATCGACCGGCTCCACCTTGCGGAACAGCCGGTCGGCTATGTTCGTGATCGTCTTCATGCCCCCATTATCGCCGGTGCCCTTCGCGCTCCGTTGCATGCGCTGGTTATTGCGCCATTATCACATAGCTGCGATCCCGCCGCCTTCGCATGCCGCTCCCGTGAAGGCCCCTTATCGCCCGCGCCGCATGCGCGTTCGCTGCGCTATACTGGGAAACTGCTCTACTACAACCGATTCATAGAAGGGGAGCGCGCAATGCTAGATCTTAAGTTCGTTCGCGAAAACCAGGAAGCCGTCGCCCAGGCGATGAAGAACCGTCATGCTTCATGGGACGCGTCGCGCTTCTCCGAACTTGACGAAGCCCGCCGCGCCGCCATCACCGAGGAGGAGGCTCTGCAGGCCGAGCGCAACGCCACGTCCAAGAGCATCGGTCAGATGATGGCCGCCGGCGAGAAGGACAAGACCGAGGCCGCCAAGGAGCGCGTCCGCGAGATCAACGACCAGCTGGCCGCCGTCTCCGCCAAGCGCGAGGTCGCCGATTCCGAGCTGCACGACATCCTGCTGCGCACGCCGAACATGCCGGCCGACACCACCCCCGTGGGCGATGACGAGAACGACAACCCCGAGGTGCGCCGCTGGGGCACCCCGCGCGACTTCGAGGCCGAGGGCATCCAGATGAAGCCGCACTGGGACCTGGGCGCCGACCTGCACATGCTCGAGCCCGAGCGTGCCGTGAAGCTGGCTGCCAGCCGCTTCGTCCTGCTGCGCGGCCAGGCCGCACGCCTGGAGCGCGCCATCATCAACTTCATGGCCGACACGCACACCAGCCGCGGCTACACCGAGTGGTGGTGCCCGGCCATGGCCAACGCCGACACGCTGACCGGCACCGGCCAGCTGCCCAAGTTCGAGGACGACCTGTTCAAAACCCGTGAGGGCCTCTATCTGATCCCCACGGCCGAGGTGCAGCTGACCAACATCCACTCTGGCGAGGTGCTCGAGGCCTCTGACCTGCCGCTTCACTACTGCGCGTTCACCCCGTGCTTCCGCGAGGAGGCCGGTAGCGCCGGTCGCGACACGCGCGGCCTCATCCGCGTGCACCAGTTCGACAAGGTGGAGATGGTCAAGTACGCCAAGCCCGAGGAAAGCTACGACGAGCTGGAGTCCATGGTCAACGACGCCGAGAACATCCTGCAGCTGCTGGGCCTGCCGTATCGCGTGATCAGCCTGTGCACCGGCGACATCGGGTTCTCCGCCGCCAAGACCTACGACCTGGAGGTCTGGCTGCCCAGCTACGGCGCTTACAAGGAGATCAGCTCCTGCTCCAACTGCGTCGACTTCCAGGCGCGCCGCGCGAACATCAAGTATCGAGACCCCGAGAACTTCAAGGGCTCGCGCTACGTCCACACGCTCAACGGCTCCGGCCTGGCGGTGGGCCGCACCATGGCCGCCATCATGGAGAACTACCAGCAGGCAGACGGCACCATCAAGGTCCCCGAGGTGCTGGTCCCCTACATGGGCGGCGTCGAGGTCATCGGCGACCAGGCGTAAAGCCGGCGCGGCATTCTGAAGGAAAACTGCACGTAGATAAGGTATTTTGCACGTGGTAACGAAACGAAAGCCACCGAAGCAGAATAACGAACAGGGCGCGCCGGGCAAACCGGCGCGCCCTTCCGTTAAGGGCAAGGCGGTCGCCCGTCCCGAGGCGCGTCCCGAGGCGGCTGCGGCGGGGTCGAACGACGCCGCCGCGAGTGCGGCGAAGCAGGCCGGCGCCCAGGTGGCGGCACCGGGCAAGCCCAAGCGGCGCATCGCCATGCCGCAAAGCTCGACGCGCCTGAAGCAGAACCAGGCGGCGAACCAGGCGGCCCCAGCTCAGGCTGGGGAAGCGGGTGCAGCGCAGTCAGCGCGGCAGCCCGCCTCGCGGCCTGCAGGGGCTTCTGCATCGCAACCCGCGCGGCAGCCCGTCGCGCAACCCGCGGGGTCATCCGCTGCGCAGTCTGCTGGACCTTCCGCTCCGCAGCCCACCAGGCCTTCGGTCTCGCAACCGTCGAGGCCTTCCGTGTCGAAACGCGGAACCGGCAAGCCGACGAAGGCGCGCAAGCCGTTGAACGTCCCCTCGGTGCAGCCGGGCGGTGACGGGAACGCCCCGGCGTCCGCGTCCGCCGGGGAATCCGCTGCGCCTGCCGAGCAGGCCTCCACGGCGGAAGGCAAAGGCGCCGCGCTGAAGCGCCGTCTGAAGCGCTTCTCGGTCGCAAAGGCCGAGAAAACCGCTTCCGATCAGGCGAAGCAGATGGAGGGGGCCGTCTCCGAGGCCGATGCCGAGCAAACGAAGGACGCCGCTCGCGCCGCCATTGCCGGCGAGGCCGCCAAGCGCAGGCTGGAGCGCCGGCAGCGCATGCTCAAGCGCGCCGGAGAAGGCGAAGGCGCTGATGCTGCAGGTCAAGGCGTTGCCGAAGGCGATGTCGCGCAAGGCGGGGAAGCCGGCGAGGTGTCGCAGGCCGGCGAAACGGCGCGCAAGCTCCCGTTTAACCTGTCCGAGCTGCACCTGACTTGGCCGGTTGTCGCCGTGCTGGTGGCCATAGCCGTGGTGGTGGTCACGGTGGGCTCGTTCTCGTGGGGTCGCTGGCTTCGCTATGACGACGCTGCCGACTTCCAAGGCGCGTGGTACGCGAACGGTACAACGTCCCTGGTCACGGTCGATGGCCAGGAGATCCATCTGACTAGCGACGTCGCTTACGGCTACACGCTCGACACCGGGGCGAAGACCATCACGTTCACGTTCGGGGACCTGCAGGGGCAGGGGCGCTACCGCTTCTCGGCCGACCGCAGCGAGCTGGTCATCACCGATGGCGACAGGTTCTCGTTCTGGGGCAACCTGTTCAGCGATATCGGCTGGCAGTTCGGCCAGCTCATCACCGGGTTGCAGGGCAAGGAGGTCCCGCGCGAGGAGCCCGTCGACGGCGTGACGGTGCTCGACCGCACGCCGGGCGAAGGCGCCGTGGCGGCGCCGGCAAGTTCGGCCCCGGCCCAGGACGTCGACGCATCCTCCGCGGATGACGCGTCGGGCAACACGGGCAGCGGCGAAGCTTCCAATGGCGAAACCGCTGACGGCGAAGCTGCCGGCGCGGATGCGACGGGCGATTCCGCTGATGGCTCCAGCGGCTCCGGTTCGCAAGGGTTCACCGGCGCGGTGGCCGAGGGCGGCATCGAGTCGGCGGGCAGCAACGCGGTGACCCTCGAGCAGCTGAAAAGCGGGTCGCTGCGATGACGCATGATGGCGCCTGTGCGGACGGGGGCGCTTCGGCGGGCCCTATCCGCGTCGAGCGCATGGAGGTGCGGCGCGGGCACTTGGTGTGTCGGGTGGCGTTCAGCGCCGCACCGCGCACAACTTCGCCCCAGCTGATGTCACGCGTGCTGGCCGAGGTTCCCACGCTTGCCCGGCATGCCTGCGTCAACGAGCGCGGTACCGTGTTCGCCGCGGTCATGGATTGCACCCCGCTGCCGCATTTGCTGGAACATCTAGTGGTTGACCTGCAGGTACGCGCGGAGTCGGGGCGGTGGTTCGCGCTGCCCGGCGCCGCTGCGGGAGCTCCGCCGTCCATGGCGGGCGCAACGCACGATCGCCCTATCGTGGGCACCAGCGAATGGCTGGACGAGGCGGCGGGCATCGCCCGCATAGACGTGAGCTTCGCCGACGACCTGGTGGTCCTAAGGGCCGTGCGGGATTCTGTGGCGTTTCTCAACAAGCTGTTGCGCGGGTAACGCGCAACGTACAGGGAAAGGAGGCCCGAAATGGGCTTGAAGATAGCGGTGATCGCAGGCGGCGCGTTCGAGGCCGAGCGCTCGCTTGCCGCGGCGAACGACGTGATGGCGGCACTGAAGGAGGCCGAGCACGAGCCCGAGCTGTTTCAGGCGGACGGCTCCCTCATCGACGATCTGCTGCGCGCACAGCCCGATGCGGCCATCAGCTGCTTGCGCGGCGGCGATGGCGAATCCGGCGACATCCAGGACGCGCTTTCCGCGATTGGCCTGCCATGCGTGGGCAGCAGCGCGGCGGTGTGCCGCCTCGCCTACGACAAGGTGGCGCTCGCCGAAGCGCTTCAGGCGTATCACAACCTCACGGAGGACCTGGTCACGGCAACGGTTCCGCAAACGTTGACGCTTTCGCGCCGCGCGTTCGAGCTATGGGGCATGGAAGCGGCGCTTTCCCAGGTGGAAAGCCGCTTCCCTGGCAGCTTCCCGCTGTGCGTGAAGCCCGCGTCCGGCAGCTCCGCCCATGGCGTTTCCCGCGTCGAGGACGCCGAGCAGCTGGCCGAGGCGCTGCGCGAGGCCTTGAAGGATTGCGAGCGGGCGCTCGTGCAGCCGTGGGTCGAGGGCGTGCAGCTGAGCGTGCCCGTCATCGGCACGGGTTGGAACGCCTTCGCGCTGCCCCCGGTGGAGATCGTTGCGAAAGAGGGCTGGTACGACGCCGCGGCGCGACAGGCCTCTGACGCCGTCGAGCTGCACGTTCCCGTGCGCAACGCGTCGCTGTCCCCGAGCGAGGCAGACGCCCAGGCCATCCGCGCCGAGATCGAGCGCGCGGTGCTGGAAACCTATCGTGCTCTGGGCATGCGCGACTGCGGCTGCATCGACCTGATTTGGGACGGCGCGCAGGCCATCATCTTGGAAGCCGTGGCGAACCCGTGCTTCTCCGCTGAGGCCCCGTTCGCACAGGCGGCCAAGGCTGCGGGCCTTACGTTGCCCAATCTTCTCAACGAGCTGGTCGAAAGCGCGCTGGACGCGTAAACCGCCGATAACGGGGGCCTTTTGGGCCCCCGATTTTTATCCGGGCCCTTCGCAATCTAACAAGAAGGCAACCTTTTTCTGCAGGTATTGGAAAGTCGGCGAGTCCTTGTCGGCTTGCTCGTATAATGGCAGCACAGATGATCGTCCCGCATATTTAGGAGGCCGTGATGAGCAACAAACTTGGTATCTTTCTCGCAGGTGGAGCCGTTGGTGCCGTGGCGGCTTTGCTGTGCGCTCCCCGTACGGGCCAGGAAGCCCGCACCATGGTGGCCGAAAAGGTGAACGAGGCGTGGGGCCAGGCGCAGAGCATCAGCTCCGACGCCGGCGTGAACGCCCAGCAGGTGTACCAGAGCGCCGCAGCTCGCGGCCAGGAGGTCGTCTCCTCCGTGCAGGCCAAGGGCCAGGAAGTGGCCGGTCAGGCCGCTGCCCGCGTGCGGGAGGTGGCCAGCAACCTGAAGCCGTCCTTCACCCAGGACAACGACGAGCTGCGCGACAAGATCGAGGCGGCGCGTCAGCGCATCGCTTCCCAGGTGGCCAAGAACGCCGAGGAAACCGGCCAGGTGGCCGAGGAAGTCGTCGAGGCCGTGGCCGAGGCTGTCGAGCCCGCTGCGGAAACGGTCGCCGAGGCAGCTGAGCAGGCCGAGGAGCCGAAGGCCGAATAGCATCCTGTTCCAATCATGATACCGAAGCGGCGTGTCCGGCCCTAGGCAGGTTTCGGCGCGCCGCTTCATGCTGTATAAGGGGATTTTCATGGCAAGCAAACTCATCACCACCCATGAGCTGACCGGCACGCGCGTTCTGGGCGGCAAGAAGGGCACGAAGCGCATCGGCAAGATCCGCCGCTTCGTGTTCCACCCGAAGGAGAAACGCGTCATCGGCTTCGTGGTGAAGCGCCCCGACCTGCTATGGATGTTCCATCGCGCCGACGTGTTCGTCCCCATCGACGGCTACGACCTGGTGGACGGCCGCGTCATCATGCGCCCCGATGCCGCCGCAAGCGGCAAGGCCTATTGCAAGAAAGAAGGTCTGAACTGGGACGACTGCGTGCTGTGGGTAGGCCTTCCCGTTATGAGCGAGGACGGTGAGTCCTACGGCATCGTGGGCAACGTCACGTTCAACCGCCTTACGGGCACGGTGGATTGCTTCGAAACCGACAACGGCGCAACGTCGAACGCCCTGCTGGGCAAGCGCACCATCCCCGCCGACATGGTGCGTGGCTTCAAACGCGGTATGGGCGCCGCGCTGGCTAACATGGGCGCCGAGGGTATGGAGGGCGAAGAGGTGCAGCTTGGCGCCATGCTCGTTTCCCCCCAGGTGGCCGACCTGAACAGCGAGGGCGGCGTGGCTGAGAAGGCGGGTGCCGCCACTGCCGTCGCCGTCGACAAGGTGCAAACCACCGTCGACAAGGCGAAACCCGTGGTCAGCAAGGCGGCCGTGGCAACCGGCGAGGCGGTCAACAAGGGCGCGTACGCCACGGGCAAGCAGATCAGCAAGTCCAAGCACATGTTCCGGGATTTCAAGGCAGAGTACGACAAGGCCGTGGCTCCTTCGGATGGGCAGAAGGCCGCTTCCACAAGCAAGGCATCTTCTTCGAGCAAGGCCTCAAGCGCTAAGAAGAAGGCGGCCCCGAAAAAGAAGAACATGTTCGCCGCGTTCAAAGACGAGTACGACAAGGCACGAAACGGCGACTAAGCCGGAAAGCGAAGTGGGCTAATTGAAGCGCAAGGAAGCAAGAGCTCAATCGAACACTCGCAAAAGGGGCGCCGTCAAGCGCAAGAACAAGGCGGCCCGTAAGAAGAAGCGCGAGCAAAGGCAGCATCAGGGCCTTCGCGAGCGCGCGCATGAGCGCAAGGAAGAGCTGCAACAGAAAGCCAACGAGGAAACGCAGGTGCGCGGCAAGCCTGTGCGCCGCGGCGATATCTTCAAGATCGTGGGCCTGGCGGCGTTCGTCGGCATCGTAAGCCTGGTCAGCTGGTTGGTGTGGCCCTACATCCACATGATGTTCGAGCCCGGCGGCATCGACCAGGTCATCGATAGCGTGCGCAACGCCGGCCCCATGGGATTCCTCATCCTGTTTGCGCTGCAGTTTCTGCAGATCGTGGTGGCGTTCATCCCCGGCGAGGCCACGCAGATGGCCGCCGGCATGCTCTACGGTCCCTGGATCGGCGGCTTAGTCATCTTGTTGGGCAGCATCTTGTCGAGCGCGTTTGTGTTCATGGTGGTGCATCGCCTGGGCGCGCCGTTCGTGAAGGATATGGTGTCCGAGAAGTGGATGGATAAGTTCGATCGTTTCGAGCGGTCCGGCAAGCTGGAGCTCATCGTGTTCGTGCTGTTCCTCATTCCCGGCATGCCGAAGGACATCTTCACGTACCTGGTGCCGTTGACCGATATGCGCATGCGCACGTTCCTGCTGCTGTCCAACATCGGCCGCATCCCGGGCATCTTGGTGTCCACGTACGCGGCAAGCGGCCTGGTAGATGGAAACGTGTGGCAGAGCATCGTCATACTCGCGGTGCTGGCCGTGGTCGCGGTGGTGTGCGTGATTTTCCGCGAGCAGCTGATGGGCGTGGTCGAGAAGTTGGGAAAGAAAAGGTAAGGGAAACGCTATGGATCCGATGAACGAACGCAGCGCAGCCGACGAGCTGGCCGCCGCCGAGGCGGAGCTGAAGGCCGCGCAGGAACGTCTCGACGCAGCACGTCTGCGCATGACGTCCGAACAACCGCAGCCATACGCGCAGCCTGCGGACGCGCCCGTTGATTCGCAGGGGGCGCAATCGCAGCCGCAGCCGTATGCTCAGGCGCAGCAGGTGTCGTATGCCGCTCAGCCGGCTCAGCCGGCATCGTTTGGCTCGCAACCGCAGTCCCAGCAGCCGACTCAACCGACTGCTGCCTGGCAGCCCGATGCGCAACAGGCGCAGGGCCAGCCCTACGTGCAGCAACCCGGCGCCCAGCAGCCGGCCCAGCCGTACGCCGCGCCGCAGCAAGGGTCGCCGTACGCGCAACCTCAGCCGCAAGCGCAGGCGACCCAGCAGCCGTATGGGGCGCAGCCGGGCTACGGGTCCGTGCCGCCGCAGAACCCGTACGGTCAGCAGGCGCAATACGGGTACCAACAGCCCTACGTCGCGCCCGCGGTCGGCGAAAAGGACCATGTGGCGGCAGGCTTGCTCGCGCTGTTCCTGGGCTGGCTCGGCGTGCACAAGTTCTACTTGGGCTACAACACCTCGGGCTTCATCATGCTGGGCACGTCCATCCTCGGCGGCATCCTCACGCTGTCGGTGGCGTCATGGGCTATTTGGGTCATCGCCATCGTCGAGGGCATTTTCTATCTCTCGAAGTCCCAAACCGAATTCGAGCAGATGTACGTCATCAACAAACGAGAATGGTTTTAACCGTTCCGCTTGCCTGTCGGCAAGCGGACTTACTCGACGCTGCGGGTCCCTGCGGCACGCTGTCTCGCCAACCGTTCCGCTTACCTGCCGGCAAGCGGATTGACTCGACGCTGCGGGGCCCCGTGGCACGCCATCTAGCCTTTCAGCTGCACAAGCATGGCCCGAAGGCCAATGCTTGCTTGCTTCAAGGCGATATGACGCACCACGGGGCCCCTCGCTGACTTTGTTGGCATCCCTGAGGTTTTCGCTTTCCGTCCCCGAGGTCACTGGGGGAGGTGCTATGGCGAACGCTCCTTGCGCCTGGCGTCCTCAGCGGTGGGAAAGGTCCGGCGAGTGGTGGCTTGCCGGGTTGGTCGCGGCTTTTTTCCGTGGATAGGCGCGGCGGGGTTGCCGCTTCGTTAAAATGAACCCAGACATGCGGCGCGTGCTGCGCCGTTTTTCTTGGAACTTGCATCCTATAAGGAGGAACATCATGCCCAAGATCACTCGCGACCAGGTGAAGGTACCTGCCGACGTCCTGGCAGACGTCCGCGAGACGTACGTCGACAACTACATGAAGGCAACCCGTGGCACGGGCCGTCTCATGCTGTTCGCGTGCGACCAGAAGGTTGAGCACCTGAACAAGGACTTCTACGGCGAGGGCATCGACATCGCCGATGCCGAGCCGGAGCATCTCTTCAAGATCGGCGATCAGGGCGTGTGCGGCGTTTTGGCTGGCCAGCGTGGTCTTATCGCGCAGTATGCCGCCGACTACCCCAACATCAACTACCTGGTGAAGATGAACTCCAAGACCAACCTGGTCAAGACCGCTCAGGAAGATCCGTACAGCCCGCAGCTGTACGACCTGGAGGCCGTGCTCGCCATGCGCGACAACGGCGTGAACATCGTGGGCCTGGGCTACACCATCTACCTGGGCAGCGAGTACGAGTCCACCATGCTGGCCGAGGCCGGCGAGCTCATCGCCGCCGCCCATGCCAACGGCCTGTTGGTCGTGCTGTGGATCTACCCGCGCGGCAAGGCTGTCACCGCTGAGAAGGATCCGGACCTGATCGCCGGCGCCGCCGGCGTCGCGCTATGCCTGGGTGCCGACTTCGTGAAGGTCAACCCGCCCAAGCCCGAGGGCGACGACAAGCGCACGGCCGCCGAGGCTCTGAAGGTCGCCTCCATGGCCGCAGGCCGCACCGGCCTGGTTTGCGCCGGCGGTTCCACCGTTGACGCCGAGACGTTCCTGACCCAGCTGCACGACCAGATCCACGTGGGCGGCGCAGACGGCAACGCCACCGGCCGCAACATCCACCAGCGCAGCCTGGACGAGGCTGTCCGCCTGACTAAGGCCATCAGCGCCATCACGCTGGCCGACTACACCGTTGCCGACGCCCTGAAGGTGTTCAACGGTGAGGCCGACTTCGCTTGGGAGGACTAACAGTCCAGCCTAATCGAAGGCAAAACCGATAACGTTGCTGCAAGCGTCCCTGCCGAATCGGCACGGCTTGCGGGCAGGTGGGCCGTTGGTCCCCGACAACGGATAACCAAAAGCCCGGAAGGTTCGCCTTCCGGGCTTTTTGCGTTCACCGGGTTTTGTGCATATGCGCAAAACACTTCGATTTCCAATGTTTGCCATGAATGCTTTTCATCATTATTTTGGAAAATGTGTACCTTTTCGGTCTTTGAAATCCTACTAAAGCACTACAATGAAAAAGCACGCAAGACGCGGAGCTAGGCAAGATGCTGAAGGAGTTTGCGGGTTTTTGAGCGATCGAACGGCTATTCAGGCAAGTGTCAAAGGCACCGGCCATCCAGTCGAACAGACGGATGCTTCGGGAAAATCCAGGTGCAAGGCGGAGGAACAGGCCGCCGTGCGCGTTGGGGAGCCAGCCCTTCGGTCCGAGGAGCAACCCTCCCGGGCAAAGGACGAAAAACACTTGATGCTGAAGCGCATTCTCGCTGCACACGAGCAATGGTTCGATGTGCGACGGGGATACGAGTACGCCGGCCGCATCTTCCCCGGGTATGCCGAGTTCCATTCCTATGGCGAAAAGTACGTGCTGGTCAAAAGCGCGAAGCTATGGGAAGTCGACACGCATGAGTATCTGTTCTTCGTTCTCGCCGATGCCCTGGACGAAACTCAGGTGCGCGATCTTGTGTCGTTCATGGAACATGATGGGCTCAAAAAGGTGGTTCCCAAGCCGAACCATATGTCCTCGGCCATATCCCTGGTGATCGTTGCGGATTCCTGCACCCAGGAAGCGGCGAAGGCGGTGCGCAAAACGCGCTTCCGCAAGAACTTCGCCCTGGGTATCCGCGGCTGGGCCGACCTTCGGGTGGCCATCGCCGACCTCTCTGCGAACCGCGTGATAACGAACGCGGCGGGCAAGCAGCTGAAAACCACGTTGGAGGCAAACCTGCTGCCGCGTTCCTAGCAACGGAAACGCAAAACAGAAGAGGGTTCCATGAACGCATTGCTTATCCTCCTTGTTGCTGCGGTCGTCTTGGTCATCGGCTATATCTTCTATGGCGGATGGCTGGCGAAGCAATGGGGGGTCGATCCTAAGAATCCGACTCCGGCGCACGAACTGGAAGACGGCGTGGACTACGTTCCCGCGCCACCGTACGTGGTGCTGGGTCATCATTTCTCGTCCATCGCCGGCGCCGGCCCCATCAACGGCCCCATCCAGGCGGCCGTGTTCGGCTGGGTGCCCGTGCTGTTGTGGGTGCTCATTGGCGGCATCTTCTTCGGCGCCATGCACGACTTCGGCAGCTTGTTCGCGTCGCTGCGCCATAAGGGCCAGACGCTGGCGGTCGTGGTCGCCGAGAACATCGACAACACGGCGAAGAAGCTGTTCTGCATCTTCGCATACCTGACGTTGCTGCTGGTGGTGGCCGCATTCGCCTCCATCGTGGCGAACACGTTCGCCGTGGTGCCCGACCTGGACGGCACGAAGGCGGCCACGAACCTGGCCAACCAGCAGACGGCCATGATCTCGGTGATCTTCATCGGCGTCGCCGTCGTCTACGGCATCCTCACGCGCGGCCGCAACATCCCCGGCCCGGTGAACATCGCCTCCGCCATCGTGCTGATCGTCATCATGGTGGCCATCGGCTACAACCTGCCGCTCATGGGCATCTCCCTGTCGCTGGATTACAACACGTGGATGATCATTCTGGGCGTGTACATCCTGATCGCGTCGGTCGCCCCTGTGTGGATCCTGCTGCAGCCTCGCGACTACCTGTCCAGCTACCTGCTGTACGGCATGATCTTGCTGGCCGTCATCGGCATCGTGGGCGCATCTCTCACGGGTGCTGCCACGAACCTGCAGATCCCCGCGTTCACCGGCTTCGTCGCCACGAACGCCGCGTTCGATGCCTCCACGGGCCAGGCCCTCGTCGACCAGGCCGGCAAGGCCATTACGAACAAGGCCGCCGCTTCGGGCTTCCTGTTCCCGGCGCTGTTCATCACCATCGCCTGCGGCGCCATCTCCGGCTTCCATAGCCTGGTCGCCTCCGGCACCACGTCCAAGCAGCTGGACAGGGAAGCGGAAGCGCAGCCCATCGGCTACGGCGGCATGCTCATCGAGTGTCTGCTGGCAGCCATCTCGCTGTGCGCCGTCGGCTTCGTGTGGAGCAAGTACGCCGCGGGCGGCTACGCCTCCCCGACCGCCGTCTTCGCCGACGGCCTGTCCCAGATGCTCGCATGCATCCCCGGCCTGGCCGATGTGCAGGGCTTGGCATATGCGCTGCTCATCCTGGCCGTTTCCGCGTTCTGTCTGACCTCGCTCGACACCGCCACCCGCCTGGCCCGCTACATGTTCCAGGAACTGTGGACCCCCGTCGACGTGAAGCACGAGGATCTGACGGGCGTGCGCAAGGTCATGGCGAACCCCTATGTCGCCACCATCGTCACCGTGGTCATCGGCGTGTTCCTGGGCATGACCGGCTACACCATCATCTGGCCGCTGTTCGGCGCTGCCAACCAGCTACTGGCCGCCCTGGCGCTGCTGGCCGTGTGCGCATGGCTGGGCAACGCGGGCCGCAACAACAAGATGTTCTTCGTGCCCATGGGCTTCATGCTGGCCGCCACGCTCACGTCGCTGGGCATCACGTTCTACCAGAAGACCCTGCTCATCATGAAGGGCGGCGACACCTTCGCCCCCGCCGTGCAGGCATTGCTGGCCGTGCTGCTGTTCGTGTTGGCCGTGGTGCTGGCCGTCAAGGGAGTGAAGACCATCGTGGCAACCGCCAAGCGTAACGCCGCGTAAGCCGGTGCTTCGCTAAAGGGAAGGCCACGCGACCCTGCGCCTTCTGAGATCCAAAACCCCGTCGCAGCCTTGGTTGCGGCGGGGGTTTTGCGTTACGGGGCGTATGGGGCGAAGGGGGCAGCTCACAATGGGGAAGCGGGTGAACGGTTTCGCGGGGTTTGCCGGTTGGTAGCGTAGCCTCCTCGGGACTCTCCTACGGCGTGCGATATTGCGCGCGGGGCGTGGCGGGGGGGGGGGCTGCTCCCAGAAAAGCTTCGTGAGGCCGACGCGGGATTGCGTGCCGGTCTTCTGGTAGAGCGAGGTCAGGTGCCGCTGGAGCACGCGCAGGGAGATGCCCATGTCCGCGGCCACACGCTTGAGCGGGCGCTCGTCGGCGGTGACGGCGGCAAGTACCTCGGTCTCGCGCGGCGTGAGCGAGAAGCGGCCGGCGAAATCCGCAAGGTGGGTTTCGGGGTCGATGGCGGCGTCGTCTGCGGAAGGCGCGGTGCTGGGTGCCGGGCGTTCCGTGGTCTCCGGGAGCCCGTTAGCTGCTCTTTGAGCAGATGCGTTGCTGCCATCGGGGTCGGGCGTGGCGTTGTCGGCAGCAGGCGCGTGTTCGCTGACCTCCGCTTGACCAGGCGTGAAATTGCCTGCGGAGCCAGGCACGCCGGCTTGCTGCCCAACACACCCTGCGGCTTCGTCGCCCCTCGGGCGTGGATGCAGGTCCAGCATGCCGGCGACGAAGAGCAGCGCGTTGATGCCGATGATCAGGGGAATCAGGAGCACGACTACGGCCACGGGGCTCGTCAAATCGATTACCAGCAGCGCGGGTGCGCCGATTGCGATGGCGGTCACGTTGTTGAGCGCCCGCCCCATGCTGCACCATAGGTCGGGGGCGCGCAGGAACTGCGCTATCCAGATGAACACCGTGGTGTAGAACGTCATGAACACGCCTGCGCCCAGGAAGTAGACGACTTCCCCGATGACGTACGGCCCGCCTGCCTCAACCCCGAGCATCGCACCGACCGAGAGCAGCATCATCCAGAACATGACGATGCCCAGGTAACGCGCCCGGTGCATGTCGAACAGCACGCCGCCGGCAAAGCCTCCGATGGCCATCAGGATGCGGGGCGTCACGTTGGTGTATTGGCTGGTCCAGGGCGAGTCGATGTCTATAAAGGTGTAGAGCGTGTTGAACAGCACGGAGAACAGCAGCACCAAGGCGAAGATCACGATGACGGCGGTGCGAGGGGTCATATGGTCGAGGCGCCATCCGGCGAGCTCGCTGCATTCGAGGTGATTTCCCCCGCGTTGTTCCCGCTGTGCGGAAAAGTCCGCGAGCGCGCATCGGGGCGGCCATATGCGCGCATTGATCGCACCCAGGGCGATGATGCCCGCGGAAAGCACGGCGGCCTCGATCAGATGATTCGACGTGAATTCGAGCAAGGGGATCTGCGCGAGCACGCCGAGCGCGTGGCTGCCCCCGATCAGCGTTGCGAATCGCGCGATGCTGCGCGACCTTGCGCACGTTGCCCAGTACGCGGTGGCGCCGGCGAGCCCGATAAGGAAGAACCCACCCGCACCCGTGCACGCGATCGCCAGCGGCGAGGATGCGAAAGCGACGCCGACAAGGCACGCGACCCCAAGGACGGTGACGGTTCCCATGAACACCGGTCGGCCTTTTTCGCCGACAAGACGGTTCTTGAGGGGAAAGGCCAGCAGGCCCAGGGTGCTGGCGCCTTGGATGGGGAGCTGCGAGAGGAAGGGACCGTGCCCTCCGTGTTGAGCTAGGTTGGCTTGGAAGAACAGCGTCGACTCAAGGAACACGAAGAAGAACAACGCAAGTGCGCAAAACAGCAGTCTATTTTCACGTTTCGCGTCGCCCATCGCGCCCCTCCTTCCAGGTGTGTCCGCCCCCTTTTCTTCATTGTATCCCGTGTCGCGTTGCCATCGTTTTTCAATTTTTCCGAAGGGGTTAACTTTGGCCGCGAGTTTCTCGGGGAGCGTCCGTAGCTTGGCCATTTTGTCCAGGGGGTCGTTTATACGACCCCCTGACGCCCATCCGTCTATCTGCGAAAACAAATCGTCTAAGTCTCGCGTTCGTAAATACGGCGTGGTTCCGCGTACCCCCTTTGGCAATGATGTTTGCAGGAGGTGCAGCGGCTCGATACCGCTTGCACTGCTGGCGCGATGCGCGGTTACGGGCTGTGCGCGCGTTCGGCGATCGGCAGGGGATGCCGATCATCGGCGGGCGCGATGGCATGGGAGGATTGTGCGGGAAGGAGCGGCCCATGAAGACGTCAGGGTGCCGGAAAAGCCCGAGTGCGCGCGTATGCAAGCGCAAGGGGATACGGAAAGCCGCGATGCGGTGGAAGGAGGCGAGGACATGAAATCGACGAAGCGTTTCAAGGCAGCGTTAGCCGCCGTGCTGGTGCTTGCGTTGTCGCCGCTGTTCGGCGGCGCGGCGTTCGCGGAAGACTCGTCGGCGGCAACGTACAGCGGTAACAAGACCGCCGTCACGGACCCCTCGACCATTTGGGATTGGTCGGGGCTTATCAAGAGCGACACGTCGAGCGTCGGGCGTATCTGGACCGACAAGACCGTGTCAGATGGCGAGATCAGCAAGAACGGCGTCACCATATCAAAAGAGAATGGCGCGGATTTCCTGACCGCGCTCACGGCGTTGTCGTCCACCTCTAACCTGTCCGATACGGCGACCACGCCGCTCGATATCGTTCTGGTGCTCGACGCATCCGGGTCGATGGATAACGCCATGGGCGGCGGCGATGACACAAAGCGCATCACTGCGCTCAAGAGCGCAGCGAACTCGTTCATCGATGAGATAGCCAAGCAGAATGCGACGGTCAAGGATGCCGCCAAGCAGCATCAGGTCGCTATCGTGAAGTTCGCCGGAAGCAAGACCAACAAGGTAGGCAACGACACGTATCGCGATGGCGGGTATCGGTACAACTATAGCCAGGTGATGAAGACGCTGGCTCCGTGCACCAGTGATACGAAAGGCGCCTTCTCGTCCCAGGTGAACGCCATCGAACCCGCCGGCGCAACGAATGCCGCCGCAGGCTTGGAGCTTGCTAAGGGTCAGGCTTCTGGTCGTTCCGATGCCAAGAAGGTCGTCATCTTCTTTACCGACGGCACGCCAACGACCCAGAGCAATTTCTCTCCGGAGGTCGCCTCGAGCGCCGTTGGGCACGCTAAGGATATGAAGGATGCGGGTGCTGCGGTGTACTCCATCGGCATCTTCGAGGGCGCAGATCCGGCCAATTATCCTGATCCCGATGACGTTTCCAATGAGAACAAGTTCATGCATGCCGTGTCGAGCAACTACCCGTCTGCGACGTATTCATATGAGAAAACGAGTTGGTTGTCGGGCGAATACAAATGGAGCTTCGGCGACCGCGCGAAGGGCTCCGACGGCAAAGACGCCGCGTTCTACAAGAGCGCGACCAACGCCGACGAGTTGAAGCGCGTGTTCGACGACATCTCCAAGGAGATCTCGACGGGCGCCGGCTATCCGACGGAGACGAGCGAAGGCTTCGAGCACGAGACCGGCTACATCACCTTTGATGATCAGCTGGGCGATTACATGCAGGTCACCGACCTGTCCAAGCTCGTGTACAACGGAACGGTGTACGGCTGCAAGTCCAAGACCACGGACAAGACCACGGACGGAAGCGTCGACACGTACCATTTCAGCGGCGACGTGCATTCCGGCCTGGCTGCTGCCGACCTGAAGGACGTCGTGATCACCGTCACGCGTTCGGACGATGCTGCGGTGGGCGACAAGGTGCAGGTGAAGGTGCCCGCGTCCTTGATCCCGCTGCGCAACTTCGCAATCGATCTGGCGAAGGATACCATGAGCGTCTCGAACACCACGCCGATCTCGGTGCTGTACTCCTCCGGCGTGAAGCCGGCGGCGCTCGATTTGCTGGAGAGCCCCGATGACGCCATGAAGGCATATATGGAGAAGAACACCGACCCCGCAACGGGCAAGGTGAACTTCTATGCCAACAAGTGGACCGGCAAGGAAACGGGCGACGTGGTCGCCACGTTCGAGCCGGCAGCGGGCAATAGCTACTATTACTTCACGCAGGACACGCCTATCTACACCGATGAGGCGTGCACTATTCCTGCGAAGTCGGTAGAGAAAGGCTCTACGTACTACTACAAGCACAGCTACTACGCCATGGACGGCGGCAAACCCGTTGCGAAGACCGAGCATGTGTCCTTCCCGGGCGACGCCGCTGAGAAGGTCGAGGGCTCCGTCGGCAAGGATTCCACGGGCGCCTGCTACTTCAAGTCCGGCACGCCGCGTTTGACCTACATCAATGAACTGCACAAGGTCAAGGAAGAGAACCGCACAGACACGGCCGCGGACGTTCTGAACCCGAAGTGGAGCGGCATTGAGCAGTCCTCCGCACAAACGCTTATCAACGCTTATCTGGGCAATAACGGCAAGCTGAGCGTCGATGTGCCCGGCACGCTGACGGTGGCGAAGCAGCTGCAGCTGCCCGACGGGTACAACGCGGCTGATTTCGCGGACGAATCCTTCGAGTTTACTATCGCCATGCAAGATGCCGCCGGCAAGAGCTTTAACGCCGTGGTGAAGAACGCGAACGGCGAGCAGCAAGGTGATAAGTTCGTGCTGGCGTTCGGACAGAACGGCGAGGCGAAGCATTCCCTGAAGCCGGGCGAGACCCTGTATGTGTACGGGCTTTCCGCAGGCTGGGACTATAAGGTAAGCGAGACGCCACGCGACGGCTTCACCGCAGAGGCCGCCGATGCGGAGGGTCAGATTGCTGCCGGGGAAACGAGCGCGGTAACGTACAAGAACACGTACGCCGCATCCGGCACGCTGGATGGCGAGACGTACCTCAAGGGCGAGAAGGTGCTGACCGGACGCGCTTGGCTTGAAACCGACGAGTTCACGTTCATTCTGAAGGATGCCGACACGTCCGTTGAGGCGCCGATGCCGCCGACCGACACCCTGGGCGAGACGCGTGTCAAGGTAACGCAGCCGTATGGCACTCCAGCTGATACAAAGGTGCACTTCCAGTTCCAGGACATCAGCTACACGAAGCCGGGCACGTACACGTATGAGATTTGGGAGTCCGAGGCGCTCAGCACTTTGAATCCCGGCGTGAGCGCATCCCAGGCGTTGTACCAGGTCGTCGTGACGGTAACCGACAAGGACCACAATGGTACGCTGACGGTGGAGTCTAAGATGACGAAGCTGGTAGGCGATGACGGCGTGAAATATGAGAAGCCGCAGCCCATCGAGGACGATACGGCGAAGTTCGTGAACGAGTACAACACCTCTGAGGTGAAGTGGACTCCCAGCGGCACGAAGACGTATACGGATGCGACAGGCGAGAACCCCCTTAAGCCGGGCATGTTCCACGTGATCGCCTGCACGGACAACCCTGATGCGCCGTTGCCCCAAGGCGAAGGCGCGATGCGTGTCGATCACGAGTGGGGCGGCAAGATGTGGTATGGCGCCCTGACCGCGGTCGAGGCAGGCGGCGGCATCGCGTTCCCGCAGGCGACGTTCACGTTCGGGAATCTCGATCCCGAAACGCTCGACGCCACCTTCGAGTACAAGATCGTCGAGGTGGTCAAGGTCGGCGATACGTGGCGTGCCGTGCGAGATGTCCTGGCGGACAAGACCTTCGACCCGGCCGGCATGGTGTACGACCAGACGGTGTGGACCGTGAAGGTGACCATCGCGGACGTTGGTGGCACGCTTGAATTGAGCGCCAAGTACTACAAGAACAATAGCGAAGAGCCGATTACCGGCGCCATGTTCAGTTTCGATAACTCGTACAAACCCGATTCCGCTAAGCTCAAGGGCGATACGGCGATTCACGGCACCAAGGTGCTGACCGGCCGCGATATGGCGGAAGGCGAGACGTTCGGCTTCAAATTGAGCGCGGCGGATAAGGCTACGCAGGAGGCCGTTGAAGACGGCAGCATCGTCATTCCGAAGGGTGCCGAAGAAGCCGTGGTGAGCGGCGCGAAGGCGGGCGATGAGACTAGGTTCTCCTTTGGCGAGATGACGTTCAAGAAGCCCGGCACGTATTCGTTCGCGGTGCAGGAGGATAAGTACTGCGGCAACGATCTTGATGCAGCGGGCACCGCAACCGGCGGCATCGTGTTCGATCGCCATGTGCACAAGGTAACGGTCGAGGTGACCGATGGCCATACGGGCAAGCTGGTCGCCGCGGTAAGCTACAACAACGGGCCGGCGAAGTTCGAGAACAAGTACGAGCAGAATGCGCAGTTCTCCGGCATCACCGTCCAGAAGACGCTGAACGGCCGCGATATGGCAGCCGATGAGTTCTCCTTCAGCATCCATGGCGTGAAATCCGATACCGTGTCTGCGGAAGATGCCGAAGCCCGCTTGGCAGATTCCGACCGCAGCTTCACCAGCGCTGCGCGTGCCGATGGCGTCGCGTGCGAGATGGCGAAGATGAACGGCGTCGCGTTCACGCAGGCCGATGTCGGCAAGACGTTCGCATACGAAGTGCGCGAGGTTGTGCCCGCCGATGCTAAGCCCGGCATTTCCTACGACAACAGCGTGCATACGCTCGAGATCGCAGTGGGCATGAGCGGAGATGCCGACAAGCATCTGACGCTGACCACCAAGCTGGATGGGAAGGTCGTCGATTCCGCGACCGTGGCGTTCGTGAACGGCTATCAGGCAACCCCGACCAGCTACGACACCGCCACCGCCGGTCTGAGCAAGGTGCTCGAGGGCCGCGATTGGATTGACTCCGACGAGTTCACGTTCGAGTTGAAGGCGCTCGATGGCGGTCCGCTGCCCAAGGATGCCGCGGGCAACGATGTGACCAGCGCGACGGTGACCAAGGCGAACGCGGGGAGCTTCGGATTCGGCACGATCGAGTTCACGTCCGACATGCTGAAGGATACGCCCGACCATAAGCGCACGTTCACCTACGAGGTGCGCGAGGTCGTGCCCGCCGACGGCCATAAGCTGCCGGGTGTCCAGTACGACGACAACGTGGCCACCATCAAGGTGACGGTGTCCGATGACGGTTCCGGCATGCTCAAGGCCTCTGCAGTTGCGGAGAACACCAGGTTCGTGAACCGCTACGCAGCTGAAATCGATTACACGGCGGCGGGTGGCTTGAACGTGGCCAAGACCCTGACCGGCCGCGATATGGCCGAGGGTCAGTTCACCATCAAGGTGACCCCTGGCGACGAGGCGTCGGCGTATGCGCTGGGCCTGCCGCTGGAAGGCGCCGAGATCGCCATGCCCGCAGCCGCCGATGGCGTGCAAGCCGTGAAGTCCGCGCTGGGCGAGCAGCACGTGGTGCTGCGTCAGAGCGACGTGGGCAAGACGTACACCTATAAGGTGGTCGAGGTGGTAGGCGAAAAGGTTAACGGCTACACCTACGACACGACGGAGTACACGGTAACGGTGACGGTCGAGGACAACCCGGAGAAGGCCGCGTTGACGGTCAAGACCGTGGTGGCCGGACCTAAGGGCGACAAGACGTACGTGTACGGCGCAGATCCGTCTGCTGCCGGCACAGGTCCTGCGGTGGTTCCCTTCGCCAACACGTATGCCGCCTCTACCGACAACCCGGGCGGTGCGGCCGCTCAGGTGACGGCGACCAAGGCGCTCACGGGACGTCCGCTTTCCGCCGGTGAGTTCATCTTCGCGGTGAAGTACGCAACGGGCGGGGACGACCTGCGGACGGCCAAGAACGCGGCCGATGGCACCGTGACGTTCGACGGCCTTCACTACACCACCGAGATGCTTGAGGGCCTGGTGCAGGACGGCAACGCTTACAAGACCTCCGAACAAGGGAACATCTCGTGGACGGTGAGCTACCTGGCTTACGAGAAGACCGACGGCCTGGCTGGCCAGGGCATCACGCCGCAGACGCAGCCGATCCCGTTCACGGTGACGGTCGTCGATAACGGCGATGGCTCGCTTACGGCAACGGCGAACCTTGGCAATGGCCTGAAGTTCGAGAACACGTACTCCACGGGCGGTCCGGTGCAGGTGGGCCTGTCCGGCGTCAAGATGCTGCAGGCGGCACCCGGGCTTGACCCAGCCTCCATCGAGGGTAAGTTCACCTTCACGGTGACCTCCGACGATGCGGCCGCTCCCATGCCCGATCGCACCACCGCCAAGAACACGGCGGACGGCAACGTGGACTTCGGCTCCATCAAGTTCACGTTGGACGATCTCAACCGCGCCCTGGGCGTGAACGGCCAGACGGCCGCCGCGGATGCCGACAAGGCTGAAGCGGATGCCGCGAAGGCCGCTGATCAGGCAGTGCCGGCCAAGGAAGCCGACCAGGCTGCCGATGCTGCGAAGGCTGTTGCCGACGCTGACAAGGCCGCCGCGGATGCGGACAACGCTTCCGCCCAGGCGGCCGACGAGGGCGACAAGCCCGCCGCCGACGAGGGTGACAAGCTCGCGGCAGGCGACGAGCAGCGTGCGGGCGCCGTAGCGGCTCCCGGTGCCGCCAGCGGCACGGTCGACGTGGTCGCTCCCGGCAACCAGCCGGCCGACCAGCCGGCGAACCCGGAGCCCGAGTCCGGCAAGCCGCGTTCCCACGTGTTCACCTATAAGGTGACGGAGAGCGGTTCCGTGCCCGGCGTGACCAACGACGCCGCGGCGACCAAGACGGTCAGCTTCAAGGTGACCGACGACGGCGTCGGCAAGCTGACGGTCGAGCGCCAGGGCGATGCGACGAGCCCGGCGTTCTCCTTCGCCAACACCTACACGGTGGATCCCGCTAACTCTAGCGTGACCGATCAGATGACGATGACCAAGACGCTGACGGGTCGCGATATGGCTGCCGGCGAGTTCGCGTTCGAGCTGCTCGAGGGCGAAGATGTGGTGGCGACCGGCGTTAACGCCGCCGACGGCAGCGTGGCGCTGAGCGCGGTGAAGTACACGCAGCCCGGCACGCACCGCTACACGTTGCACGAGGTCGGGGGCGGCACCGTCGCCAACGGCGTGACGTACGACGGCGCGACGTACACCGTGGTCACCACGGTGAAGGACAACGGCGACGGCACGCTCAGCGTGGCCCATGCGCTGGAAGGCGCGCGCGAGGCGACCTTCGCCAACGCCTACCAGGCGACGTCCACGACCGTGACCATCGGCGCCTCCAAGACGCTGGTGGGCAAGAACCTTGAAGACGGGCAGTTCACGTTCGTGCTGACCGCGGCCGACGGCACCGAGCTGAAGGCGAAGAACGCCGCCGATGGCAAGATCGCCTTCCCAGCACTGACGTTCGACAAGCCCGGCACGTACGAGTTCGCGCTCACCGAGCTCGACGATGCGCAGGCGAACGTGACGTACGACAAGCGTGCGTACAAGGTGACCGTGACGGTAGTCGATGACGGGCTCGGCCACTTGAACGCAACGGTGGCGGGCGATGCCGACGTGCTCGCGTTCACGAACACCTACGCCGAGCCTCCGGCGCCCGCGCAGCCCACGCAGCCTGGCGGCAAGACTTTCACGCCGCGCGGGCCGATCGGCAAGGTGCTGACGCAGACGGGCGACGACGAGCTTGCCCTGGTCCTGCCGCTTGCGGCAGTGGCCCTGGCGGGTGCGGCGTCCATCGTGGCGCTGTGCATCATGCGTCGTCGCGATAAGCGCTAGCGCAGCCGTTCCCGGCGAAGGTCGGATACGGGAAAACCTGCCGTCGCACCTGCGTAGGGCGACGGCGGGATACAAGAAGAGGGCCGGATCGATCCGGCCCTCTTCGCGTTTCGCTATGCTGTGCGTTGTTGCCGTCTCGCGGCGCTGCGTTGCGAGACGGCTGCTGCTCCGTGTGGAGCTGCCCTGCAACGCAGCGTCGCGCGCTGTCACAGCAGCTCTGCGCCACTGACCTGCGGCTTCGTTGCGCGACGTTGCCGTTGTTACACGGGCTTCACCTCGACGCCGGCCTCGGTCAGCGCGGTGCGGATCTTGCCGGCGAACTCGAGAGCGTGCACGTTGTCGCCGTGGATGCAGATGGTATCGGGCTTCACGGCGATCAGCTTGCCTGATGCCGACTCGATGGCGCCTTCCTTCACGGCGCGCACCACGCGCGCCACGGCGAAGTCCTCGTCGGTGATGACGGCGTTGGGAAGCTTGCGCGACACCAGCAGGCCCTCGTCGGTGTAGTTGCGGTCGGCGAAGAGCTCCTGCGCGGTGCGGATGCCCTCCGCCTGGCCTGCGCGGATGAGCTCGCTGTTCGCCAGGCCCACCAGCACCAGGTCCAGGTTGGCATCGTGCACGGCGGCGGCCACGGCGCGGGCAAGCTCCGGGTCCACGGCGGCGCGGTTGTACAGCTGGCCGTGCGGCTTCACGTGATGCATGCGCGCGCCGGCGGCGTGGCAGAAGGCCTGCAGCGCGCCGATCTGATACAGGATGTAGTCATAGGCCTCGTCGGGCGACATGGCGATGTCGCGGCGGCCGAAACCCTGCAGGTCGGGATAGCCCGGGTGGGCGCCCACGGCCACGCCCGCCTCGGCGGCGAGCTTGACGGTGCGGCGCATGACCGCCGGGTCGCCGGCGTGCATTCCGCACGCCACGTTGACGCTGGAAACCAGCGGGATGACCTGATCGTCAAGCCCGAGCGTGTATCGCCCGAAGCTTTCCCCCAGGTCGGAGTTGAGATCGATGCTCGGCATGTTCAAACACTTCCATTTCCATATACATGAG